>SYJG01000088.1 GCA_005798445.1 Planctomyces sp. | reverse complement strand
GTGGGGTTCGGGGTGTGGGGCGATTCACTATCGGGAGTCGTCCGAGACTGCCCCTCACTCCCGGCCCCTCTCCCTAAATGGGCGAGGGGAGAATAGGACACGACCCCCGGCAGCATCTCCGGCTTGATCGCTGCTCGCGAGTTGGCGAAGCGATGTTCGAGTTGTTCGAGCCACGTCCCACCGTCGCTGTTGTTGGCGTTCGGCAGTTGCCAGCGAGTGATCATCGCTTGAGCCAACCGCGCCGCGACGTAGGGTTGATTGATCTCGGTGGTGATCTTCGCCGCCTCGACGAACAGCGGACTGCCCGCTTGTCGAGCCAGTTCTGCCGGATCGTCCAACCCCGCCAGCATCCGGTTCACAATCCGCACCGCCAGTTGCTGCATCGCCGGCTCTTTGCCAAACCAGCGGCAGTGTTCGAGGACCATCTCGGTGTCGGACGAGAGTTCGTAGAACGCCACTGCGGACTCAAAGTCGTTCGCTCGCGCGAAGTCAGCGGCGATTCCGCACGCCAGCAGAGGGAAGACTTGATGCTGGGACGTGGCCGGTCCAAATATTGATGAGAGCGGATCCCGCTTCGGTTGGAGCACCCCAAACAGTTCGCGAGCTTCTGCCAGCCGGCCTTGCTTGAGTCGTATCCAGCCGAGAGTGACGTTGCCCCCCAGCGTCCAATCGGGATGCGTCTGGCGTGCCTCCTCAACGTGCGTTGCCAATTCCTCCAGGCGTTTCCAAGACGCGGCCAACTCGACTGTGCGGCGCGTCAACGAGTCGAAGTTTCGTCCGGTCGTTTGCCTCGCGACATCGATTCCGTACCACGGCCCCGGCGATTTCAGTGACTGCGGTGGCACCGCGAGATCGCGGACCATCGGCAGAATCTCCTCCTGACTCCAGACCGACGAGTGGACCGCCAGCAACCGAGCCGCCAGCATCGGCCGGAAGTCGGGAGCCTCACGAAGTGCTTTCTCGAAGAGGTCGATGATGAGCTTGGCTCGGATCGGCGGGCCTTCGAGTCGCTGGACGATGCGGCTGAAGAGTTCGACTCGCTGCTGGTCGTTCACGGCCAGTTTCGATTTCAGCACGATGGCCGCCAGCTCATCGACGTGGCCGAGTTCCGACAGGATTTGTTCCGCCTCGAACAGCACTTGAGCGGTCGCGTTCGGCAAACGTTCGATCGCGAACAGGAAGTGCGGCACCGCGAGCTGCGCTTTTCCGGCCGAGACCAACGCGCGCGCGAGCGTCAACCGGAACTGCGGATCGGGAGCCTCGCTGTCCGCCAAGCGAACAAGCAGTTTCGCAATCTTCTCCCCCGAACCAGCACGACGCGCCAGCGAGTGGTCTTTCTCGTTCGCCGTTCGACCACTCGCTGGCGCGTCGTGCTGGTGGCTTTCCGCCCCGTACAACTCAGCCAACTGACCGAACAGTTTCAGCGACTGCGGCGAGCGATCGAATTGTTGCTCGGCCTGTTCGATGAGCGGCCCCAAGCGTCCCTGCTGTCCCAACAGCGCGAGCGCCTTCGTGCGAGCGGTCGAGGTGGTCGTGATGACGCGAGCCTGCTGCCCACCGCCGAACGTTGATTGCTGCACGCTGCCGATCAGCGTGTTGGCGGGCGACGTCCGTCGAATGATTTGTTCCGCGATCTGACACGCCTCGTCGATCTTCTTGGCATCGATCCGTTCCTGCATCGCCTGTTGCAGCACCGCGAGATTGTTCCCCGCCCGCTGAGGCAACCGCTGCCGAATCGCCTCCGCGTGCTCGTGCAGCCCCAAGCCCGACAATGTGGCCGCCAATTGCAACTCCTCCGCCGGCTCCAGCTTCATCCCGAACAGCCGCTCGGCCGCCAACTGCAATCGCTCAGTTCGGCGGAGCTTGCCCGCCAACTGCACAGCCCGCTGCTCGATCTCCTTGCGAAGCTGCCCATCGTTCGTCTCGATGCGATCGAGCAAGTCGAGGGCCAGTTCTTGCTGATTGTCCTTGAGGAGGTATGACACGATGTCGAATTGCAATGACGGTTGAAGTGTCGCGTTCTCGAAGAGTTGTTTCATCGACGACATCGCTTCGGGCGACTGGCCTTGCCACGCGAGCAAGCTGGTGTGACACAACTCGGCGAGACGCGCTTCGTTCGAGCCAGCTTCAAACCGCTTGCGCAGTCCGGCAACGTGCTCTCGCAATTCCGATTGCCACTCCGTGCTGCCGACGGTGAGTTCGCCTTTTCTGATGTCCGTGTAGTGGCCACCCATCACAACCGCTTGGAGTAAGACTGCCAGAACGCAGCGTTCGGAACTTTGAAACGAATCAGGAAACGGCAGACGCATGCGGCCGAGGTGAATCGGAGCAACCGCGAAGAAAAGGCCGGCGTTTTGACCAACGCCTTGTGTACCGGCTTGAGGCACCGACGACAGGAATGCGGTCGATAAGCTCGCACGACTGTAGGCTTGAAAGTTGTCGGTCAAGATCGACATGAAATTCGGCGACGTCTTTGGAACTCGCAAATCCGAAAACACAGTGACGGCCGCAGTGACGATTCGTTTCGCATTCGCTTTGGCCGTGTCGCTCAAAACACGGCGATCCGTCGGAACAACGCTCAGGTCCGCTCCAACTTGCCTCCAGATGAGTTTCTGAAGCCACCATGCGACCAAACTCGGATCAGACGGCTGGATCGCATACGGGGCACTCACCAACGGCCGTGAACTGGACTCAAACGAAGCGGCATACGTCGGCAACAATCGCAACGTCGCGTCAACATCACCGTCTCGGCAGGCCCGTTGAATCAGCCATCCAATCGCGTCAGGGCTCTTGGCCACAGACGCAAACTTGGCCAGCACTTCTTTCAGTTTGTCTGGTCTCTCCGCTTGAATGAGTTCCCGACAAACCAACTCAATCAATGGAGTGCGATCCCATTCCATGGCCTCGTCATAGGATTGAAGCCGGTCGAGTGCTGTCACTAAACGGTCAAGGTATTTGGTGTCCAGCGGATCGGCATGCCGATCAAGTTCACTCCAGTAGTGTTCGAGGGCGAGATAGTGTTCGGCGGGCCGACCGACTTCGGCACGCAATGATCGGAGCCCATCAATCGCAAGCCATTGCGCTCCAGGGTCATCTGGGGCGAAATCCAGCAGGCTAATTCTGGAGTGAAAAGGATCGTGTCCGAAGACCGCATTGTCCCAATGAGCACGCGCCTCGGATTTGTCCGGATCAGTACGGTCAGCGTCCGTCAAACGGTTTGGCCCACTTGTCGTGCGGAAGTCCTGCCGCATTCCGCGCGCTTTCCGGCGCGCGTCTCCGTAATCGTAAGGCACTCCAACTTGCCGAGATCGATGTCGGACCTGATCGACTCTCGCCACGATTCGCTCTTCCGCCGAAGTCGCTGCTTTTGGCTTTGCCGAGAGAACACTCAATTCGTCATCTGACACCGCAAGTGCCAACAGTTTCTTGAGAATCGCGTCAGCCTCCTTCGTCTGCCCGATCGCATGCAATCCATTCGCGTAGCGATTGAGGAACTCCCAGTTGTCTGGATCGCGGTCCAGCCACGATTGCGTGAGCTTCAGCGCGAGCTGCAAATCTTGAGTGTTCTTCGCTTGACGCGGTGTCAGCAGCCGGTCGATCTCGCGTAGCACTTTGACCGGATCGCGTTCCGTTTCGAGCCAGCGGGAGGCGAGCATGTCGGCCTCGGTATCGCGGCCCGCTCGGCGGAGCAGCACGACGAGGTGCTCGTCGGCCTCGCGCTTGCGAGTCACATCGGACAGCCGTTTTTGATGAGTGATCGCGACCTCCAAATCTCCCGCCGCTTCGCACAGCGAGACCATCCGAGCCAACAGCGCGGGGTCTCGCGGAGCTTGCGGCAACCACCGCTCCAACTCACGCCGAGCTTGCTGCGTGTCTCCCGCTTGCTCGTGAACCTGTACCAACGCCAGCGACGCATCGCGACGCAACTTCGGGTCGGTGCGATACCGCTCCAACCGCTGCGTGAGCTTCGTGAACTCGCCAGGGAAGACGGACAACTCGGCCAGCTTGCGGATGACTTCGATCCGATCATCGGACTTCGCAGTCTGCTCGAAGACCCGCCAAAGGACTTCTCGAGACTCGTCGAGCGCGGAGTTCGGAGCGCGAAGTGCGGAGTTTGAAGAAGTCGCGCTCTTGCCATCAGCACTCCGCACTTCGCGCTCCGAGTTCCGCACTTCTCCCACTTCCATCAATCGTTCGACCAACTTCAACGCCAGCCGCTTGTCCGCCACGTTCTGCCGAGACGCTCGACGCAGAATCTGCAACGCCTCAGCGTCCTGGCCGAAACGCAAACAGACTTCAACGACGAACTCCGCGTTCTCTGGATTGCCGGGAGCGGCCGCGAGCAATTCCCGTCCCGCCTTCAACGCCTTCTCTTTGCGACCGAGCTTCTGCTCGAGCTCCGCGATCGAACGAAGCGAGTCGATCCGAAACCGCCGGTCGATCTTCAGCAGCCGTTCGTACAACTCGACCGCCGAGAGCCACTGACTGTCGAGCGTCAGCATCCTCGCCGCCGCCTGAATGAACACGCCGTTGCGCGGCGCGAGTTCGACCGCCTTTCGCGCCGCGACTGTCGCTTCGCGCAGCTTGTCAGCGGCTTCGAGGTATTTCGCGAGGCGGAATTGTTGTGCGGCGGGTGACGCAGGGTCGAACTTCGTTAGATCGGTCTTGCCAGACGCGGATTTTTGAATGGACTGTGACTCATCCCGAAGGGATGCCAGAAAGTAGCCGGGGGTCGAAGCATCGCGAAGACCCCCGGAAAGCGAATCGGAATCTGGTTCGCATCCTGAAGGGATGCCAGAAACGGTGAGGTCGTGATCGGCAAGATTGTCGCCAGCTTCTGGCATCCCGCCGGGATGCGGCTGCCACGATACCTGACCGGGGGTCTGCGCTGCGCTGCGACCCCCGGCTACTGTCTGCGATCCCTTCGGGATCAATGCGCCGCGTCCGGAGTCTCGGCTGAGCGCTGCCTGCAACTCCTCGATCCGCTCGTCCAGCATCTCCGACTCGCTGAGCACCTTGACCTCGACCTGCACGACGCGGTCGAACGTCTCCGGCGTGTCGGCCAGCGCGGCGGCTTCGGCCAACGAGGTCATTGCCAGCTCGTGCTGTTTCCACTTGCGACGCAGCTCGGCCTGCTGGAAACGCAGTTCGAGCGACTTGCGATCCAACTCGCACGCGGCGTCGATCGTCGTCAGCGTCTCGTCGCGGTAGCCAAAGCGAGACAACACCTCAGCCAGATGCGCGAGGTTGTTCGCGTTGCGACGAGGTTCTTCGGCCATCGACCGCCAGGCGGCGAGCGATTCCTCCTTCTTGCCGTCGGAGTCCAGCACCTCGCCAAGCTGCTCACGGTGTGAGAGTACTTCCAGCTCCAGCTCGATCGCCGTGCGCAACAGTTCGGCGGCGTCACCGAGCAGCGACTTGTCCGCCGACGCCATCAGCCCTGCGACCTGTGAGGCAACGCTCGCATCCTTCGGCTTCGCATCGACAAGCTTTCGCCAGATAGTGGCGGCTTGTTTCGCCGCTGCAACACGATCGCGCTCGGCGCGGGTCTCCTGACCTCGCCGCTCGCCTGGACCAGAGGTCTCCGCTTTGGTCGCCGCTGGTTCACGTTCGGGGAGACCTTCGGTCGGGCGTTTCGGCGGGGTCGGGAGACCCTCGCCGAGCGCTTCGTCCGTTTGTTTTAGAATCACGAACCCCCAATCGCGGATGTAATCGGGATTGTTCGGCTCGATCCGATCGAGCTGCTCGTACTGCGCGATCGCTTCGGCGAACTGCTGGTCTGACTGCAACAGCTCGATCAACTCCAGCCGCAGATCAACCGATGTCGGCGCGAGCTTGATGCCCGCCTCCAATCGTGTCCGCGCGTCTTTGCGACGGTCGATCGAAACCAGCGTTCGCGACAGCCGCACGACGGCATCGATGTCCTCCGGCTGCTTCACCAGCCGCTCTTCGTAGTGCTTGATGAGTCCCGCCGCGTCATCCTTCGTGAGAAACGCCTCCTCGACGCGACGCCGAGTCTCGCGGAACAGCCAGTGATCCTGCTTCAGCCCGCCGAGCAGACGATCGGCTTCGGTCAGCGCCTTCTCGAACTGACCAAGCTTCAGCCGCAAATCGACCGCTTCGAGTTCAAACTCCGACCGCTGATACAAGTCCTTCGTCGCTTTGGCCAGCGCCTCAAAGCGAGGGAGCGCCGCCTCCCAATGTCCGTCGTCGAGCAACGTCTTCGCGATCAGCAGCGGCACGCGCGGATCATCCGGCACCAGCTTTTCAAGCCGCGCCCAAACCTCAACCACCTTGTCACCGGGAGCCAGCCGCTGCAGCACTCGGCCGAGCGTTTGAAAGACATCCAGCAAATCGGTCGGAGCGGGCTTCCGCTGGATCGCTCGTTCGAGCGCCGCCGCCGCGTCCTCCCAACGATTCAACGTCATCAAGTTTTGTCCGAGCGAGAACGACGCGACCGCACTTTTCGACAGCAATTCGTCGGCTCGTTCCAGCGCGGGCTGAGCCGCCTCGGCGTTCCCCTGCGAGGCTTCAATCAGTCCGACGACCAGCCACGCTCGGCCGGCGTCCTCGTGATCGGTCGCTTCGGCCTGCTCGCGCATCCGCGTGATCAGCTCGTCGAGCGACTCGTGATCGAGATGAAACTCGACCACCTTGTCGAGCGCGGTCCCACGTCGCGGGTTCCGCTCCAGCACCTGCAAGAATCGCTCGGCTGTTTTGCGAGCTTCCGACTCGGCTTCGTCCTCGTCTTGCGAAAACGTCGGTCGCAGGGCAAAGACGCACACGCTGCTCAGAAGGGCGAAGACAATGGCAAATTGGCGGGTGTTCAAGGCGGGAATCTCCGTCGCAGACCGGTCGGCGTGGCGAGTTTATCGCGAGCGAAGTAGGCCAGCCAGCAGCGGTTTTAAGGTTGCCGCGATGGCGGATCGCTTGAGATCGGCTCGCGGTTCGGGCCAAAACCGGCACTCGACCCCCCCGGCAGTAACCGCTAGCATCCCCGCCCCTCGAATGACCCACCGAGTTGACTTTCCCCCACCGGGCTTGTCCCGGTGGATTCCAGGCTTCTGCACTACTCGCTGTCGAGTGGTCGATCGCAAGCGACTTGTGATCCCGAAGTAGTGCAAAAGCCAACGAGCCACCGGGGCAAGCCCGGTGGGGTCGCACTGTTGGTTAAAGGTTTCATGGACACTCGCCTCATCCGTAATTTTTCGAGCATCGCTCACATCGACCACGGCAAGAGTACACTCGCCGATCAGCTCTTGCTGAAGACCGGGGCCATCACGCAGCGAGAATTTCGCGAGCAGATCCTCGACGACCTGGACGTCGAACGCGAACGTGGCATCACGGTCAAAGCTCGGACGGTCGCGATCCACTACACCTACAAGGGCGAAACCTACGAGCTGAACCTGATCGACACGCCGGGCCACGTCGACTTCCACTACGAGGTCTCGCGCAGCCTCGCCGCGTGCGAGGGAGCGCTGCTCGTCGTCGATGCCTTTCAAGGCGTGCAGGCTCAGACGGTCGCGAACGCGTACGCGGCGATCAACGTGAACCTGGAGATCATCCCGGTCATCAACCAGATCGACTTGCCAATCACGCGCGTCCCGGAAATCTTGGACGAGATCGAGACCGTCGTCGGGCTCGACACGACCGGCGCACTGCAAGTCTCCGCTCGGCAAGGGATCGGCATCGAGGAGACGCTGAACGCGATCATCGAACGTGTTCCGCCTCCGAAAGGGAAAGCGAATGATCCGCTGCGAGCACTCGTCTTCGACAGTAAGTTCGACATCTATCGCGGTGTCATTACCTACGTCCGCGTCATGGACGGAACGATTCGCAAAGGCCAAAAAGCGCTGTTCATGAAAGGACAGTCGGCTCACGAAGTCTTGGAGATCGGCCAGTTCTGCCCGGACATGAAGCCATGCGATTCGCTGAGCTGCGGTCAGGTCGGCTACATCATCACCGGGATCAAAGACCTCAGCCGAGTTCACATCGGCGACACCGTCGCTGATCCGCTGAACCCGCCGACAGAACCGCTGGAAGGCTACAAGAAGCCGCAGCAAATGGTCTTCTGTGGCATGTACCCGATCGAGGCCACGGACTTCGAGAAACTCCGCGATCAGCTCACGAAGCTGAGCCTCAACGACGCCAGCTTCTCGTATCAGGCCGAGACGTCCGACGCGCTCGGCTTCGGTTTCCGCTGCGGGTTCCTC
>SYJG01000087.1 GCA_005798445.1 Planctomyces sp. | reverse complement strand
GTCACCTGGGCCGAGCTAGAACGCGTCGCAAATCTTCTGAATAACCGCCCGCGCCGCTGCCTCGGCTACAGAACCCCCAACGAAGTCTTCCTCAAATAATCTGCAACCTCAAATTGCATTTGAGATGACGCAGCGCCGATCCACTGAGGACTGCCGCTGCAATCTCGCAGCCAGCTCGTCCGATCAGCAATGTGCAACTCAATGTTGACGTTGGAATACCGGAGCCACGAGCCATAATGCCTGAGCAACCGAGCAACGGGCTTCGCAGTGCCCATCCCGTTTCCGGTGAGCGGATGACTTCGCCATCAAATCCTGGAGAGTGTATTCATGTCACGAGTGTTACCGGACCAGCGAATTCTGATCTTCGTCGAGGATCACTATGAAGACTTGGAACTCTGGTATCCGAAGCTGCGGCTGATTGAGGCTGGGATTCACGTCACGATTGCCGGGCCGAGGGCCGGTCAGAAGTACGTCGGCAAGAACGGCTACCCGTGCGTTTCGGACTCGCTGATTTCAGAGATGGAGTCGGCAGACTTTCACGGTGTGATTTGTGCCGGTGGGTGGATGCCGGACAAGCTGCGACGCGATCCGAGGGTGTTGCAGTTGATTCGCGAGTTCGCGACGGCCGGCAAGTTGGTCGCGGCGATTTGTCACGGCGGGTGGATGCCGATCTCGGCGAGTGTTTATCGCGGCGTGCAGGTGACTGGCTCGCCGGGAATCAAAGATGACCTGATCAACGCGGGGGCCATTTGGTCCGATGCCTCTGTCGTCGTCGATCGGCATTTCGTATCGAGCCGCAAGCCAGACGACCTGCCCGACTTTTGCCGAGCAATGTTGGACGTGCTTTCGAAGGGGACGTGATGAATCCCGAAATCATCGCTCATCGCGGTGCATCGGCAGACGCGCCAGAGAACACGCTCGCCGCGATTCAACTTGCGTGGCAGCAGGGAGCCGACGCGGCCGAGATCGACGTGCAGCTCACGGCCGATGGACAGCTCGTTGCGATTCACGACGACACGATGCTGCGAACTGGCGGAGTCGATTGGGCCGTGAAGGATTGCACGCTCACGAAACTCAAGACGCGCGACGTCGGCTCGTGGAAGTCGCCGCAGTTCGCGGGCGAGCGAATCCCGACGCTCGCCGAAGTGCTCGACATCGTGCCGTCTGGCAAGCGACTGTTTATCGAAATGAAGTGCGGCCTCGACGCGATTCCGGAACTTGTTCGCGTCTTGTCGGCGGCGAAGACGGCTCGCGAACAGACGATGCTCATCGGCCTCGACTTTGGCATGATTGTCGCCGTGAAACGCGCATTGCCAGATCGAGTGGCGTTGTGGGTGACGGAGCAGTTTGCAACCGGAGCGGCCACCTCGCCAATGCGGCCGGAAACTAGCGAACTCATTCAGAGTGCGGTCGCAGCTGGGCTGGATGGACTCGACATTAACGATCTCGTGACAAGGCCGAGCGGCGACATTGCGTCGATTCGACAAGCCGGTCTCGCTACCTGCATCTGGACCGTTAACTCGGTTGAACGAGCACGCTGGCTGCGAGCCGAAGGAATGGAGTCGATCACGACCGATGTTCCGGCAAAGTTGCTCGCCGGTCTGGCGGAGTGAAAATCGTTAGCAGCGATTTCTAATCCAGCACGACGCGCCAGCGAGTGGACGAGAACTCGGAAAGCAACCACTCGCTGGCGCGTCGTGCTGATTTCGAAACGATCTTTTGCGGTCACGCGATTGCTGCGCGGTGGATGCCGAGCACTTTGTCGTAGACCGCGACCGTTTGCTGAGTCATGCGTGCCGTACTGAAATCGCGTCGCACGAGTTGGCTCGCGGCATCGGCGAGGCGGCGTGCTCGGAACGGGTCGCGGAGAAGTTCGAGCATTCGCTGAGCGAGGGCTTCGCTGTTCGATGGCGGCACGAGCAATCCCGTTTCGTTTTCGCGGACGATCGAGTCAACGCCGTCGACATGGCTGGCGATGACTGGTCGGCCGAGTGCCATGGCCTCCAACATCAAGGTGCCGAGCCCTTGCCGCAGCGACGGAAGACAGAACAGGTCCATCGCCGACAACGACTGCGACAAATCCAGCAGGTTCGGGACGAAGGTGACTCGATCGGCGATTTCCAATTCGCGAACCAAGCGACGCAAGTTGGCTTCTTCTGGACCAGCTCCAGCCACGAGAAACTCAGCGGCGATGTCGGCCGCGGCGACTCGCTGAGCGGCTCCCAAGAAATACGTGATGCCTTTGACCGCTTCGAGCGGCCCGGCAGTCCCAATCACTGGCGTCCGGTGCGGCTCAAAGATCGGACGCGGCAACTCGGCCGGGACGTCGACGCCGGTGGGGATCACCGAACACAACTCGGGTTTGAGTTTTGTACGTTGCAGTAATTCGGTGCGCACCGGCTCGCTGACGGTGATGATGTGATGACCCCAGACTGCCGAAAATGGCAATCGCTCGCGCGGCTGAAGGAAGTCCTGCATCGTCAGCACGAACGGGCAGCCTAGCCGCTTGGATAACCAAGTCCCTAACGGCAGCAGGTGCCGCGACTGAATGTGAATCAACGCTGGTGGGTCATTACAAAGGTCTGTGAGCAGCCAGCGCCGTACCACCTGACCCCAGACCGGCGCGAGCAAATAGGGATACTCTTCGATCGGCAACTCGTCGCGATGGTCGACTTTCACCATGCGTGCACAGGGACAGACGACTTGAGTACGGAAGCCGTGTTGCGGCAGTTGTTCAGCCAGACGCAACGTGTACGCACTCGTTCCGCGCAGCGAGAACGCATCAGCGAGCAACAGAACGAAGGGAGATTCGGCGACCATCAAGTGGGCACAATAGCATCCAGAGTTATGAGATCGAGAAGGATTCCGCTTTTGTCGAACCGTGGGCATGTTCGCCGGAATAGTTCACCCAATCCATAAAATCCTCAAAGTTTACCAGGATTTCGACCGATCTCTCGAAGAGACATCCTCGTCTTGCGGGAGCTGACTGTGTCTGAATTTTCGCCGAAATTCGCAATCGAACCTGAATGGTGCTCGGCTGCCGTGTTGTCTTGGATTTCCGTGGAAGCAGAGCCAAACCACGCGGGGATTACGGAGCCAATCACGTTGGGCGCGAATGAAACAGCCGCTAAGCCGCTGGCCACGAATTCTTCTGACTCGGAAACGACTCCGGCAAGCAATCTCTGTGAGGCGAAGCCGACGGGGTCCACGTCCAAGTCGCGATCCGAGGCCAAGAAGTCGCGGTTGAAAAAAATGCCGCAACCGGCCGGCGCTCAGAGATTAGTCACGGCATTGCGATCGCGCCGCGTGCGGATCGTATCGACGGTCGTGAGTGTCTTGTTCGTTTGCGGGCTCGTCATGCTGAATTGGAAGAGTGGAACGCCAGGCTCCGATGACGAAATCACTGAGATGGACCTCACAGAATTCAATAACGGGTCAGGATTCGATGAACCGCGCATCGGCAATGGTTCCGAACCTCAGCCGCTGGGCGTCCTCTCGGACGCGGAGCCACTTCCCGCGACGGATCGTTTTCTGAGAGTGGAATCAAGCCCGCGTGTGCCGCCACTGGGATTGGTGACTCAATCGGACCACCGAACCTCGCGCGAGCAAACAGCGGATGGCCTTGTTCCGGCATCCGCAACTTCCGTTGGATCGCGAGGAGCCATGCTGACTGGACAAATCGAATTCGAGACACCGTGACGATTGGCGGAAACTTCGGAACGTCCTTTCCACAATCTCGGAATGTGGTAATCAAAGACGAGAGTTTGTTCCCACGGGATGGCTGCAAGGCACACACCGATCATGTACTCGCAACATTGGAAGTTGAAGCGCCGGCCGTTCGAGAACACGCTCGAACCAGAGTTCTTCTTTCCGAGTCAGACACATCAGGCCGCCTTGCTGAAGCTGCGTTACCTGATCGAAAACCAAAAAGGGGCGGGCGTGCTCGTCGCTCCGACGGGAGCCGGAAAGACATTCGTCACTCATCGACTGGCCAAAGAATTGAGCCAACAAATGAGGCCGTGGATCAACTTGGTGTTTCCGCAGATGTCCGCCGACGATCTGCTGACCGACATTGCGATCCGACTGGGTGGCGAGTCCGTCGTTTCAGATTGGCCAACCCATTCCGTGCTTCCTCGAAGTGCAGCGCTGCGAATTATCGAACGATCGTTGGAAGAGCATGCGCGTGCGGGACGGCAGCCGGTGTTGGTCATTGATGATGCGCATCTCATCGACGACCCAGCAACACTTCAGGCATTGGAATTGCTGCTCAATTTTCAGCAACCGCCACAACGAGCATTCTCGCTGATCCTCTTGGGAGATCGGCGGTTGGTGTCCCAATTAGCACGGCTTCCGCGCTTCGACGAACGGCTCGCCGTCCGTGCGATGTTGCAATCACTGACACCTGACGAGACCGCGCGATATGTCCAGTTTCGGTTGGAAGTTTCAGGCGCTCGAAACGCTATCTTTGATGACGAAGCGCTCGCCGAGATCGCGGAGCTTAGTGGCGGAATACCGCGCCGGATCAATCGACTCGCCGACCTCGCTTTGCTGGTTGGCTACGCGGATGCGCGCGGTGAATTGACCGCTGCGGACGTGGCGGCTGTGTCCGATGAACTCGCCACTGTCGGCGTGGAATAAGCCCCACGCAGCCTCGAATGAGATGTTTTCGGCGAGCGGCAGGGCGTCAGCCCTCCGAGTGATTCCTTCTCTTTTGACTCGGAGGGCTGACGCGCTGCCGCTCGCCAAACCTCTCATGACACCGCGCGCGAGATATGAGCTTGCTGGCGGTAGCATTCTCCGGAAGACGGCGACTTTACGAAACAGCATCGGATGCCGATGATGCTCGCGGAGAAACTTCGGACGAGGAACCCGTGACGTGCTGCTGTATTTGTCGGACGGCTATTTGTGGGGAATGGCGCGCTGGCTGATCGCCGGTGGTGTCACCTTTTGGGGGCTGTTGCGGCTGAGAAGCCAGTGGCGTGGCCAGCCGAAGCGGTTGAATTGGGTCAACGCCGGGCTGTCGATGTGGATGGCCTTGGCACTGCTGACCACGATCGAGTTGTACTTCGCCTTGGTCTACGATGCTTCGGACTCGTTCAACATGACGAACGTGTCAAAGAAGTGGTTCAAGCTGCATGTTGAAAAGCATCGATTTGAAATTCGGCCCGGCGAAGGGCTGATGATTCGCGATGACCGCGACTATCCGACGCAGCTTTCCAAGGACCAGCGGCATTTAGTGTTTTTCGGCGACAGTTTCACGTTCGCTCAGGGGGTGCCGGACGTGCGTGACCGTTTCAGCAATCGCGTGCGAGCGGCGCTCGAACCGGCGTCGAACGGGCGAGTCGTGGTTTCCAATCTCTCCGACGCTGGCACCGACTTGTTTTGGACGGAAGGGATTTTGAAAGTGCTCTTCAAAAACGGCCATCGCGTGGACACGGCCATCTATGTGCTTTGCCTCAATGACATCGAGACGTTTCACAAGCGGCATGAGACTTACTACCAGGACTTGAGCAAGCACGCGCCGACGTTTTTCCTGTTTCGCGACACCTACTTTTTCAATTGGATCTATTTCCGAGTACGACAAGCGACGTTGCCGCAAGTGCGCGGATACTTCTCGTTCGTGCAGGAGTACTACTCCGGCGAACCGTGGGAAAAAATGGCCCGGAAACTGGATGACATGCAGGCACTGTGCGAGACCCACGGCACCGACTTTCGCGTGGTCGTGTTTCCATTCTTGCACAACTTGGGGCCGGAGTATCCGTTTCGCGAGGCTCATCAAACGATCGTCAAGCACTGTCGGTCGCGGAAAATTCCGGTCTTGGATCTGGAGTCGGAACTGACGCCTTTCGCTTCGCAGGGACTGACGGCCAACCGATTTGACGCACATCCGAACGAATTGGCACACCGAGTCGCAACTGAAGCGATCCTGAAGAATTTGCTTCAGGATTTCGTACCGAATGGAAATCCCTGACGGGACGGTTCATAATCTCGCCCTCGCCCCCGGTCGTGGGTGGGAACTCTCACCCCTGCCTCCCATGTAAACCCCGCGCGAATTCTCCTGCCAATGACCAACAAAGTTTTTCGCCTGGAACGCGACGGCAACGTCCTCATTGTCATCCCTCAAGGGGATGCCAGCGGTTTCCGTTATCACGACGTGCATCTGGAATCCAACACGACGCTGGAAGTGCTCGACGATCCGTCGCTGGAGAATGTCGTCGTGGATTTCACGGCCGAGCAGATGTTGGGTTCGATCATGATCAGTGTGGTGATCAAGGTTTGCCGAAAGGCGGGTGGCAAGGGAGGCAAGGCTGCGTTCTGCAACGCCTCGCCTGACATGCTGGACGTGTTGCAAACGATGAACTTGACCAAGCTTTGGACGCACTATCCCAGCCGATCCGAAGCGATTGCAGCCGTACGGACGAATTGATCCGGATTCCAACAAGAACTGCGCTCTTTGAGGGGAGGGCGAGGCTCCTGCCGAGCCGGGTCGGAGAGAACGCGTGATTCACGCACCGGCTCGGCGGGAGCCTCGCCCTCCCGAACAATGGCGTGATTTTCAATTGGAATCCGGATGCGACGTCCGGCAACTGACCGCAACCTGTGTGGACGCGGCCCTGAGTCGAGGGACTTTCGTGTGACCGCCGCTGTACCGATCGAGATTGCTGCGTCCAGTCCCGCCACTCGTCCGGTTGCGGTCATCGACATTGGCACCACCGCCATCCGCATGGCCATCGCCGAGATCGATGGCACTGGAAAAATCCGGATTTTGGAAACGGTGTCGCAAGGAGTCGACCTTGGCAAGGACACGTTCACGCGCGGCGTGATCAAACGCGGCACGATCGAGGACTGTGTCAAAGTGCTCGTCAGCTACCGCCAGTTGCTGCGCGAATACCAAGTCACCAGCACGGATCAAATTCGAGTCGTCGCCACCAGCGCGGTGCGCGAAGCGTCGAATCGCCTGTCGTTCATCGACCGCATCTACATCGCCACCGGCCTGACCGTCGAAGCGCTTGACGAGGCCGAGGTCAATCGGATCACGTTCGTTGGCATCAAGCCATTCCTCGATTCCGAACGGATGCTCGCGTCGGCTAAGACCGTCGTCGTCGAAGTCGGCGGCGGCAGCACGGAAGTCCTGTTGGTGCAGAACAGTCAAGTCGCATACTCGCACACCTACCGACTCGGTTCGCTGCGGTTGCGCGAGATGCTCGAAGAGCATCGTCTGCCGAAGCTGAAGGTCCGCTCGATTATGCAGAGCCAGATCGGCCGCACGGTCGAAGAGATCGTGCTGCACGTCCCGCAGGAAGGTCCGACCGAGTTGATCGCGCTGGGTGGAGACGTCCGCTTCGCCGCGTCACAGATTCTGCCGGAAAAAAAGTTGCAACACCTCGGCAAAGTCTCGACCGCAGCCTTGGAACGTTTCACCGACAAGGTGCTGGAACTCTCGCCCGATGAGATTGTGCAGAAGTACCAAATTGCATTTCCCGATGCTGAAACGCTCGGCCCCGCACTATTGGCGTACAGCCTGCTGGCCCGAACCTTGCACCTCGATCACATCCTGGTCACGAACGTCAACCTGCGTGACGGTTTGCTGAAAGACATGGCTGTGCGCGGCGCGTGGTCGGAGGATTTCGCCGAGCAAGTTATCCGCTCCGCGCTCGATTTCGGCCGCAGATTTAATTTTGACGAGCATCATGCCACTCACGTCGCGCTGCTGGCCAAGAAGCTGTTCGAGCAACTGCGCGAGCAACATCAACTCGACGCCCGCACCGGCTTGCTGCTGCACGTCGCCGCGTTGCTGCACGAGATCGGCCTGTACGTCAACACGACCAGCTACCACAAGCACTCGATGTACCTGATCCAAAACGGCGAACTGTTCGGGCTCACTCGCCGCGATCAATTGCTCGTCGCGCTCATCGCCCGCTACCACCGCCGAGCGTCCCCGAAGCCGGCGCATCCCGGCTACGCTTCGCTCGACCGCGACAGCCGAGTCACCGTCAGCAAGCTCGCCGCGCTGCTGCGAGTCGCCATCGCGCTCGACCGCTCGTACTCGCAACGCATCCCCGACCTGAGCTGCGAGCGCGAAGACGACCGCCTCGTCATTCAAATCCCGAATGCCGACGACCTGTCGCTCGAACAACTCGCGCTCAAGCAAAACGGCTCGCTGTTCGAGGAAACCTTCGGCCTGCAAGTCGTGCTGCGAGCTCGACAAAATTGAGTGATCATCGTTGGGTGGATCACTCAAAAAAGTACCGATGACGTCCAGATTTGTTGTGTGCTACGATTCCGCCGCCGAAAGGAGGCACCCCATGTCAACGCGATTAACGGGAACGATTGAAGACGGCGTTTTGAAATTCGATGAGCCTCTTGGACTCCCAAACCACAGCCGAGTCACCGTGATTGTGGAACCGCTCATCACGACCGAGCAGCGGTTAGCCGCGTGGGACTCGACAGAAGCACGATTACGCGAGCGACCCATCAATTCTGGCGGCATCCGATTCACACGGGATGAGTTGCATGAACGCGATTGATACCAACATCCTCGTGTATGCGTTCGACGTCTCAGAGCCGATCAAGCAGCCTCAGGCTCGACAGTTTATTCGCTCACGGATTTCAGCCACTGATTCAGTCCTGTTGTGGCAGGTGGCCGCAGAATTCTTGGGATGCTTGCGTCGATGGCAATCCACCGGTCGCGTTTCTCCAAATGATGTGGTGAGCTACTTCGACGAAATCTTGATGTACTTTCCCTTGGTTATTCCGACACGCGAAGTCCTTTTGCATTCGCAACGCTTGATGTCGCGGTACAGTTTGTCTCATTGGGACAGCATGGTAGTCGCCGCGAGCAGTGAGGCTGAGGTTGACACGTTGTATTCCGAAGACATGCAGCACGAGCAAGTTTCCGACGGCGTCAAAGTTCTCAATCCGTTCGTGTGAAATCGTTGAACTGAAATCTCGCTCATGCCTCCCGAACTGCGAATCGCTGAGTCTGCCGCCCATGCTGGAGCCGAAGTCGCGCTGAGACACTTTCAAGACTTCGCCAACGTCGCCAGCCAAGTCAAACCGGGTGAGCGGAGCTTTAACCGCGTCTCGGAAGCCGATGTCGAATCTGAGCACGCGATTGTCGAAATCATCCGCCGCGAGTTCCCCGACCATTCGATCTTGGCCGAGGAAGCCCACTTCGCCGATGCGAACGCCGAGCATCTGTGGGTCATCGACCCGATCGACGGCACGAATAATTTCTTGCACGGCATTCCGCAGTTCGGCATCTCGGTCGCGTACTACCGATCCGGTCAACCGATCTGCGGAGTGATCCTGAATCCCGCGCGCGGCGACAGCTTCGTCGCATCGCGCGGTGACGGCAGTTTTCACAATGGTCAGCCAGTGTCCGTCGCCGAACATCGTCGGCTGGACGAAGTGCTCATCGGCCTCGGTTTCTACTACGACCGCGGCGCGTTGATGGAAGCGACTCTCTCTGCGATGCGTGAACTCTTCGGTCACGACATCCACTGCATCCGACGGCTGGGAGCGGCCACGCTCGACCTGTGCATGGTTGCCTGCGGGCAACTCGGAGCGTACTTCGAGTACGAACTCTCACCGTGGGACTTCGCCGCCGGCCGCCTGTTCGTCGAAGAAGCGGGTGGCCAGGTCACGACGTGCGACGGTCAACCGCTGCCGTTGGCGAAGACGCACATTCTCGCCACCAACGGCCACCTGCATGAGACGATGCTTGGCATCGTACAGCGGCATCTGCCTTGATTGTGCACGGCTGATCGGAATTCTTCGGGGAATCCCAGCAAGATTTTCAGCCGAGCGGCAACTATCTTGGCGTCATGAGGGATTGGCGTCGAAGTCCGAGCGGAGCGAGCGAGGGATGCGATTGGTCCACTCGGCTGGTGGCTCATGCGCGGTGGTTGCGGACGGTGATTGCCGCTCGATCGGGGGACGTCTCCGCTGTCGACGAGATTTTCCAGGAGATTTCGCTCGCAGTGGTCAAACAACAGGCGGACGTTCCGGAGGCGAAGGCTGCTCCGTGGCTGTATCGGTTGGCGGTTCGACAAGCCTTGCTGCATCGGCGGCGTTTGGGCCGGCAGCGGCGGTTGCGGAACGGTTTCGCACGCGAGCGGCCGCCGGACGCCGATGAGTCGGCCGATCCGCTGGTGTGGTTGTTGTCGGACGAACGACGGCAGTTGATTCGGCGAGCGATCGAGACGTTGAACTCGAAGGAAGCTGAGTTACTGCTGTTGAAGTACACGGAGGATTGGAGCTATCACGAACTGGCCGCGCATCTGGGGATCAGCCACAGCGCGGTCGAGGCGCGACTGCATCGTGCTCGCCAACGGTTGCGAGCTGAGTTGATCGCGGTGGAAGTTCTGGAGGCGACATCATGAATGAGTTTGAAGAAACCACTGCGAAGCAATTGGATCGCTTCGTCGATGGCGAGTTGTCTGATTCCGAATGCCGCGAACTCTTGTTGGCAGCGGATCGCGAACCGGATGGTTGGCGGCGGCTGGCGCTGGCGTTTGTCGAATCGCAGACGTTGCGTTGCGAGCTGACGGCGTTGATGAGGCCGCTGCCGAGCGAGTCTGTTCGCACGACGAATCGGTCAACAACCATCGCTGCTCGCAACAGTGGGTTGCGAGCGGCGGCGCTTGTCGCGTGCAGTTTGTTCGCGTTTGGTTTGGGTCGCTGGTCAAGTTCGGCAGAGGAGGGGGTCGCTCGTATTCCGAATCTGCCCGCGTCAGGCCCGCGCACGTTCGCCAATGATCCGAAGGAAGGGATCGACGTTGTCGACGCATCGATGCAACCGGTCGAAACTCGTCAGACTCTGCGATTGGTTTTGGATGACTTGTTGGGTGGTCCGCCACAGGCCGTGGATGTGGCCGTGTTGGATGATTCGCCAAACGATCCGCGCGAGCTCCTGACTGGCCCACCGGTGATCTCGCCGGAGATTCAACGAGCATTGCTGCGCGCGGGGAGGCGCGTGCATGAGGAGCGTCAGTTGTTCGAAGTGCAGTTGTCGGACGGTCGTCGCGGCGTTGTTCCGGTCAGCAATGTGCTGGTCGAGAACGCCGGTTTGGATGTGTTTCAGTAGCTCTTTTTGGAGCACGGCAAGGGACTGCCACGCTCCACTTATTGAAAGGAATGATCTCATGCAAGCTCCAAGAATGTTGTTGAGTTGGCTGTCGTCCGCGATCTGTCTATGCGGCACAATCGCGCTGGCACAGGATGCCGATGCGTTGAAACCCGTGGACGGTCGGAGCATCTTGCAATTGCTGCCTCCCCATCAGGGAGCGTTGCTGGTCGATCCGGACGTCGATCTCTTCCCAGGGAATCAGGGTGGCCCCACTGGTCCTGGCGCGTTGTTTGTGGAACTCGATGCCGGTGTAGCGCAGGTCGAAGCGGGCAAGTATTGGATCGGGCTGCTGTGTGTCGATGCTGGCGAGGCCCTGCGGGAGCAATTGGGGTTGGACGCGGGTGTCGGTCTGCTCGTCGAAGCGGTGACGGACGAGGCTCCGGCGAAAAAGGCGGGGGTGCTGAAGAATGATCTGTTGCTCGAAGTGACGATCCCGTCGGACGAACCCAAAGCGGAATCAAAAGCGTTGACGGCTGTGACGCAGCTTGTCGAAGCGGTCCAAAAGTCGGAGACGAAGCCACTAAAGTTCGTGTTGATGCGCCGCGGTCAAAAGCAGAACATCGAAGTCACTCCGGCCGAGCGTCCCCAGACTCTGCTCGTTTCGCGGTTGGTCACCGGACAACTCGATGACGCCACGCACCAGCAGTTGCAGGCCCACCGAAAGTTGGTGGAGGCTCGTGCCGAGCATGCTGCTCAGGTAGCGGCGCAGACTCGCTTGGCTTTGCAAGTTTTCGACCAGAAATTGCAGGGGTCGCAGCCGGTGGGATGGCGGATGGCGGGGGCAATCCGTACCAGGACCAATCAGGTTCCGAAGTTGCCGGAGGGTCTGTCGATGGAGTTTCGTCAAGTCGTCGGCCAGCCGGAACACATCCTCGTCAGCAAGGGTGACCAAAAATGGGACGTCACGACCGAAGAGCTTGGCAAGTTGCCGGCCGACGTGCGCGGGCAAGTCGAACAACAGCTCGCCTTTCGCCGAGGCACGGCTGGTCCCCTGAATGCCTATTTTGGCACCCAACCGTCGATGGTCGCCTGGACTTCGAATCCGACCGCTGGCCCTCAGCCTGTCATCATCGGATCCTTCGGTCAGGCTGAGCCGCAGCTTCAGTCAGTGATTGCATCCAAGAGTATTCACAACTTCGCGGATGAGCTCGTCGTGACGATCGGTCGCAGGGGAAGTGAGCCGGCGCAAATCAACGTCAAGAAGAAAGACCAATCTTGGGACATCACCGAGAAGGAACTCGACAAGCTGCCGGAAGACGTCCACAAGCAAGTCGCGCCGTTGCTCGCGACGCCATCCGGAACGACCAGTTTTTCTGCCGGTTCGGGAATGGGCACCTGGACGACCAAGGTGCAGGCACCGTACACGACCTATTTGCCCAACGAACTCTATCAGCGAAGTTTGCAGCAAATGATTCGCTCGGCGAACCAAGTGCCTCCGAAGTCCGCCGGACAATCCGATCCGACCAGCCAACTGCACGAGCGACAAGAAGCGATGTTCAAGCAACTCCAGCAACTGACCGAGAAGGTTGAGAAGCTGCAACAGACGCTGGAGAAGTCCGCGACGAAGTAGTCATCGGCTGATGCTCCAGCATTCTGCTGCCTCAAGTTCGAGTCGATTTCAAAATCATCAGCCCGATGACCACGGTTGGTCATCGGGCTGTTTTCCTATTTGTGAGGAGATCCCTCGATTCGGCGCGGATCACTCGACGGGGAGGCTAATTCGCTTCCAATGCCACTTCTTCGCGACCGGCAATCGTTCCTAATCCGCCCCAAATTCCGTAGGGACTTTCTTCTCCAGTGATTGCCGCCGTGGCTGTTTGATCGCCGGCGAAAATGCTCTCGTTGACGAACCGTGCGGCACCGTCACACATCAAGAGATTGACTCCACTGGAATGGCGGCTGCTGGCGGCAATCCAGATTCCGAAGTTGCGTGAGGGAAGGCTATCGCTGGAGTAACAATGGCGATTGTTGGGAGGCAACGCAGTCGTGAACCCACCCCAGATCGGATGTCCAACGGCAAACAAACTCTCGGTCAAATCCACCTTTGGACCAAGCGGCGGCGTTGGCGGACCAGTCCATCCCGTCGTGCAGGTGGAGGGACTACTGGTGAAGCTCCCGTGCCACTCTCTGGTTGAAACACTTCCAAACCGCTCGGCGACCGCGATGGTCGTCCCTGTTCCATCAATGATCTCCTTGATTTTCACGCAGCGTTGAAAGCCGAATGGTCCTCGCGTGCGGCGGAGCCCCGCCAATCCCGGCGCGGGCTTATTTGGCGCCGGCATCGTGTCGGGATAAGTGGGTTGAAGGTCACCCAAGTTGAACGCGTAGTAGCGATGCCCGCTGCCGTTCACTTTGTCGCCGACAATTGCCGTGGGGCAGAGAAAAACGTCGATCTCTCCGTTGATGACGATCGTCGAGGGATCACCTCCTTGACCGGGTGCCTTGTGAATCCGGTCCCAGATGATGTCCTTCTCCAATTGCGGCAACAGCATGACGAAGCCAGAAAGAGCATTGCCGTTCGTGCCACTGCCATCAGTTCCACCGCTGCTTGGTGGAAAGCACGCATGCGTGTCGTGGTAGTTGTGCAGCGCGAGCCCAATCTGATGCAAGTTGTTGCGGCAGGCGGTGCGGCGAGATGCTTCGCGAGCACTTTGCACCGCAGGCAAGAGCAGGGCCATCAATGTGGCGATGATGGCCATCACCACGAGCAACTCCACCAAGGTGAATCCTGATTGGCGAGAGGAGCTTTTCATGGGAGACCTTTCCAGCAACGGTTGAGAGGAATTCCAATGCCAAGGTGATGGTGCTGTCGATGAACATCGACCGTGAAATGGGTGACTCGTTGCTCGCGAAAAAACTAGGCCGACTGCGCACGTTCGAGCTGGAGTCCCGGCTTTAGCCGGTTGCGTCACCGCCTCAAGGCGGAACTCCAACGAAAACGTGCGCAGTAGAATTCAGCGGCTTCATTCTGCCCCGACGCCGTTGTGATTTCAATTCTCATCGTCGGCATTGCTTCGGCGTGGATTTGCCTCGTTTGAAGGTTTGGACGGAGGCAGTTCCGTGTCGATCGGTTCCGTGGGATCTGGGGACCGGCCGAATCCCAGCGGCTTCGAGCCTGCGGGTGGAGCGATCAAAACAGATTCCTCGGACTTCGATTCCTGAGATTCGTTGTGCTCCTCCGTCGCCACGACATGGTGAGCCTCGTCCCATTGCGCCAGCAGTTTTTTCAGCATCGTCTCGTGCTTGGAGTTTCGTGTGCGCGGGTTCTTGAGCATCGGTTGCAAACAATCGCGGCCGATCCAGAGCAGCAGTTGCGTGTCGGGATCTTGAGAGTTCGCTCTCTTCTTCAAGCGAGGCAGCAGCGTGTCGAGCTGCTCTTGCGAACGCTGCACGAATTCGTCCATTCCGGTCTTGTCCAGCGGACGGTCCCGAATCTCACGCAGTCTGTTATACATGGCGTGGTACGTGGCGGCGACACTGTCGTAAGAGACGGGCCACGCCCACCACACGGCCAACGGTAACAGGGGCAACAAGACCGCGAACTTCCAATCGGGCAATGATCGCTTCCAGCGAGTCAGTGTTTGTTCCCAGGACTCTTGCCGAGCCGCTCGTCGTTGATTCTTGGATGGCAATTGCGGTTTCGAGTCGGACTTCGCAGACACTGAACTGACAGATTCGGATGGCGATTCACTCGTTCCGGCCGACGGTTCCGTTTCAGCATCACTCGTTTGGGCTGCGGCTTGAGCTTCCGCGATCACCGCGACTTCCGCGGCGCGAGCAATGGCGGCTTCTCGTTCCGCGACGATCGCTTTGAGACGGATCAACTCCTCGGTGCGACTCTGTTTCCAGTCATTGAGCAATTCCAAATCCTTGTCAGGGAGCGTCAAATCATCCGACTGCGGCGTCGACGAATCCGATACATCATCGGACGACTTGATGTGAATTGGTAAGTTGTCCGTGATCGATGCGATGGAAGCCACTTCCGTCGGCAGCACATCCTCGTCGTGCGAGTGCGACAAAAGTTGGGAAAACGACCGGTGAAAACTCTCGATTCCCTCGATGCGCGGCAACGCTTCCGTCGGCTCGTTTACGGCCGACGGAGTCCAAAACTTTGACCAGCCGGGCAACGCACCTGATCGCCGCGGACTTGCCGAGATCATGGCGGGATCTTCGGCGACGGTGATCGACTCCTCGTCCGCTGGACCACAAGGGACTTGTGGATCGTCGTCGTTTCGGACAGCGGACTCTTTGCTGGACTCGGTCATTCTGGCCGGCGATGCGACGGAGTCCGACAACTCGGCGAGAACATCCGTGACCGATCGCCAGTCGCCGTCGTTTCCGCATCGAGCCAGGTCGCCGGGTCCGAGCGAATCGCGCTCGTCCATTTCCAGCAGAGTAGCCGTTGTCATCGGCCCCCATTCGGCACCGAAGCTCGCTTTCACATACCAAGTTCGTTCGTGATCAACGGACATCCATCAATTCCTCGCCGCCAAGCCGTCAGCACGATAGCCCAGCCTGCCGAGGATTCAAGATGCAGAGCGGTCAGTTTGACGGGGAAGACGTCGTCGGACGTCGGCGTTTGCCAAATCCTTGATTGTCGGTTGGTGTGACGAGCGGATCGACCGGCGGCTGCGACTTCAATTCGATGACCGGCATGTTCGCCGGCGGCTTGCGTGGATCGAAGTCGAAGTCGACCTCCGCCTCCTCCATCGAGTGGAACCAAGAGGTGGATTGCACGGTCTCTGGCACGATGCCGGGAACGCGATACTTCAGACGGACTCGGTAGTAATGCGAGCCGTGCGGGGTGTCGAAGTCGATGAAGCGGAAGAGTTGCGGCTTTTGGATCGCCGGTTCGAGCCGCACAAATTCTGGCGGCAGGCCACGACGTTTGTCGGGTGACGCCCACTGGCCGGAGACCGCTTTCGGAAGCGGCATCGTCAGTGCAGCGTTGAGAAACGGTGCGGCGATGGGATCGGGTGCGAACTCGGTCTGATCGAGCAGTCGCAAGGCGGGCTCGAGGTCGATCGGTTTCCAGCCCTCTTCGGCTCCGGCGTCTGCGATCCGTCCGAGTGCAAATTCGGTGTCGGTCTCGTCTTTCGGAGTTGCTCGGCGTTCGATTTCAAAGTCGAGCCACTCGACGGCATACGGCATCTGCTCGGCTCGGACGAGCATCTCCAGCCAGACGGCGCTGATGAGTCTGCCATCCGGCTGCGCGGGAGGTACCTCGTTCTTCACGTCCGTATTAGCCAGCGTTCGTACGCGAACGAATTCCTGCGACACAAACAGTTGGTTCATCGGCCAATTCTTCGGCACCGAGACTGCGGATACCGCCGTCAGATCACAGGCGACTCGGAAGCCAATCGTCGGATGAGTGGTTGTCACGGACGGATGCAACCACTCGCTCGGCTGCGAGCGGTTGATGTGCTGCCGAAAATCGCCGCCGCAGAAGACAGTCGGATCGCCCGTCCAAATGCCGGAGTTGGGGGCCGAGCGACGCGGATCGTTCTCCGACGTGAGGTCGTTGTGCCACGCCCATTCGGCCACGTTGCCGATGAAGTCGTGCAGGCCGAAGGAGTTCGCCGAGTACGAGCCGACCGGTGCCGTCGTCGTGAAGAACTGCGAACGGTACGGCAGCTTGCCAGGGCCGAGCGTCGCGGGCAGCCACGAACCGGCTCGCGCACAGAACTCCCATTCGCGGCGAGTCAGCAGGCGATACGGCTTCTTTTCTTTCTGGCTCAGCCAGTGACAGAAAGCGAGCGCGTCCTCGAACGTCACGTTCACGACGGGATGCTGGTCGGAGTCCTGTTCGATCT
Organism: Planctomyces sp.; assembly: GCA_005798445.1. Taxonomy (GTDB): domain Bacteria; phylum Planctomycetota; class Planctomycetia; order Planctomycetales; family Planctomycetaceae; genus SXKJ01. The sequence goes on along the minus strand of SYJG01000087.1, from coordinate 5,572 downwards.
CCGGCTTCAGCCACGACTGTCGATGCGGCGAGTCTGCCGGGACATCCCGTTCGAGTTCCGCGACGTACTTCGAGTCCTCGACGAACTGCCGAAACTGAGCGACCGTGACTTCGTGCGCCCCAACGAGAATCGGCCCGCTGACCGTCCCGTAGCCACGCTCGCCAGAGCGTGGGCGTCCAACGGTTGAACCACTTGCTGCACCACCATCAGCGAACGCGTCGCCTCCTCCCATCATGCCGCCGGAACCTCCGAAGCCACTGCCTGCTCCACCCACGCTCTGGGCGAGCGTGGCTACGCGCGGATCGCCGAACGATCCGGGCGGGATGACTCGCAGCTTCATGCCGACGGAGTTCGTGACCTCGACCGGCGACTTCGACTTCTCGGCCCAAGCCGCTTGCAACGCAGCCGCCTCACGTGGCGAGAACGGCATCTCGGCCTTCGGAGGTTTCGAGTTCTCGTCGAACTTCACGGCCACATCGTTCCCCTTGCCGTCCATCTGACTTGGTCGCGACCACTCGCGACGACAGACGACGAGTTGCTCGGCCACATTCGGTTGAAAACCGCACGGCAGCGGAGAGTTTGCCGAAGCCCAGCAAATCACCAAGCGATCGTCTGCGATCGTGAAGACTCCGTGACGAATCGGCGAGGGGCCGAGTTCCGGTTGAACCAACAACAACTCGCGTTCGTTCGCGACCGTCACATCGAAATGCGTTTGCTGACCTGTCGCCAGCGTCAGCTTGTTCCCTTGGAAATTGAGGTACTGCAATTGATCTGACAGTGTCGGAGTTGATGGGGCACCAGCAGCCGGAAGACCGGCCATCGGAGGCCCGCCGCCAAATCCCCCGCCGGTCGCATTCTGAATTACGATCGGCGGCTCGTTCCCCTGCAACGTGAGCACCACCCACCTGCCGAGCAACGGCTTGAGCGACTCGGCAACTGCGGCCGCACTAGCACTCTGTCCTCGGCGACTACTCTGTCCTTGGCGAGCGGGGGGCGCCAGCCCTCCGGTGGGAGCGGTCGAAAGTGGTGGTTCAAACAGATCGAGATCAACCGGAGGGCTAACGCCCTCCGCTCGCCTGGGAGAAACATGATTGGTATCCGACAGCAGTTGCGGGTTCGGAAAACCTCGGTCGTCAAGCTGCGGCCGACGTGGGTCGCGCGTGGGTGAGACGCCCATCGAATCAACGGTCACTGTCTCAGCGGTCACTCTTGGGCCTGCTTCAGTCATTCGATCGCTGTGGTTGTTCGCTCGAATGAGCCAGATGACGGATGCCATCACTGGGACCAGCAGGATGCCACTCAACGCGAGCACTCGTCGCCATCGGAATGGCCGCGCTGCCAAGCGTGGGTCGGACTCTTGAACGAACAGCGGGCGAACGAACAGCAAGCCCAGCCAATATGCCACCGCCGTCAGGGCTTGCAGAGCACTGACCCACTGAGTCAACGGCGACGCATCCCGATAGCTCGCCGCTAATCCGAAGAGGCTCGCGACGAACGGGAGAAACAGCAGCGAAGCAATCCAAACCACCCAGCTCGTCGAGTTCCATGCCGCTCGAAACACCGATGCCAAGACAAACGTCGCCAGCAGTTGAATCGCCGAGAACCCCAGAAAACTTGCAACGTTGTGCGTTCCCGATTCCGCAATCACCACTGCGAACATTAGCCCGAGCAACATCAACATCACGACCAACGGCCACACCACAAACTTCACCGGAAGCTGTCCACGAGCCGCGTCACCACGCGCTGTGCGCGAGTCTCCCGACCCCGCACTCGGATTGGACCGCTGGTCTCCTGCGCTGCCCGCACCGCGTGAGAATTCCGGAGACCTGCGGTCAGGCAAAGCGGCGGAGTCAGGAGACCCGCGCCGAGCACTGCCCCGCCGCGTCCCTTCGCGTGCATTCGTCCACTCTCCAAACAGCCATTGACCGGCTGGGATCAGACACCAACAGGCGATTGCCAACATCCGCAAGAGTGACGCGGTTCCGTTTGTGGTGAGGCCTGGGATCGTCAATTCCGGGTATGCCGAGACTTGGCCCGCCGCAAACATCGGAACCATCCCGATGACAAACGCGGCGATCACAACCGGAGTCAGCCACGATTTCTCACTGGTGGCGTCTGTCGCCATGGAGTCTGCGAATCTGGATTTCGCTGGAGCGACATCGTCCGCAGTCAATGTTGGCGTTGCGGATTCCGGAGCCGGCACGATATTCGGTTGCTGCACATGAGCCAGCCAGCGGCCGAGCAGCTCGCTGACTTCCGTCGCCGATTGAATTCGTTCATCGGGATTCTTGGCCAGCAGCTTTTCGATGAGCGCAACCAGCCAATCGGGGACGTCGGGATTGATCGCTCGCAACGGGCGGGGCGCGTCTTCACAGACGCGCTTCAGCACCGCCATCGTCGTGCGTGCTCGGAACGGCGAGTGGCCAGAGCACATCGCGTACATCACCGCTCCGAGGCTGAAGAGATCGGCTCGCGCATCGACATCACGGCCCCAGGCTTGTTCGGGAGCCATGTACTGCGGAGTCCCCGCGATCACGCCGCTGAGCGTCAAGCTGGCGTCGTCCATCACGCGAGCTAGCCCGAAGTCGGTCAGCTTCACGCGCTGCACGCCGTTTTCCAGCAGGATGTTCGCTGGCTTCACGTCCCGATGCACGACCCCCTGAGCATGTGCCGCCGCGAGTCCCGCTGCCGTCTGCATCGCGATCCGCAGAATCTCTTTGAGTTCCAGCGGCGCTTCCTGATCGATCCGCTCCTGCAACGAGCCACCCGCGACGAACTGCATGATGATCTTTGGAAGAACCGCATTCGGTGAGCCGGGGTGCGTCAGCCCCCGGACTGCATTGGCATCGACCATCCGGGGGCTAACGCTCCCCGGCTCGCCAAAACCGCTCACACCGTCTTCGATCGCATGAATCGTCACCACGTTGTCATGGCACACCGCCGCCGCTGCTTGAGCCTCTCGAATGAAGCGCTTCCGCGCGACCGCGTGATGCGCCAGATGCGACGCCAACACTTTGACCGCGACGACGCGATGCAGGCTCGGATCGTACGCCTTGAGCACAACGCCCATGCCGCCCCAGCCGACAACTTCGCTGATTTCGTGCTGACCAAGCTTGCCCAGCAACTTCGGATCATCCGCCGGCTGCAAGAAATCGAGCGTCCGCTGCGGATCAGTCGCCGGCTCACTGGACTCGCCTCCGGAACCGTCATCGACCTTCAGCCGCTCCAACGCCGCCGCCAACTTCGGATCGTCCTCTCCGCTGTCTTTCAACTTCTCGGCCATCTCGATCCACGATTCGCCACCGGCCGTCATCTGCCGCAAGGCCGCTTCGCAGGTCGAGCACCGATCGACGTGAGCCTGCGTCGCCGTCTGCTGGTCGTCGGGCAGGGTGCCGTCCAACAACGCTCGCAAGGCGGCGGCATCGGGACACGCGGTCGTGGGGGAAGTGTCGGGCATGACTTGAACTCGCTGGGACTGACGAAACGTCGTAACGAACTCCGTTCACGGATACGAGCCAGCGTCGCCGAGTTATCGCAAAAACAGACTTTGGAGTGCGACGACCTGAGTCGTCGCTTTTCAAAACGCAGGGGACAGCTCGCCGAGTACTTCTATCAAAAGGGCGTTTTGAAAAGCGGTGACTCAGCTCACCGCACTCCAAGTTCGTCTCCCAACAGCCACTTCACCTGCTCTTTCAGCCGAGCCATCACTCGCCCTTTCGCGAGGTACACCGCCGCGACCGACAGGCCCAGTTCCTCGGCGACCGACTTTCCGTCTCGCCCCTCGACCGCCGTTTGCCAAAACGCGGACCAGGTCGCTTCGGAGAAATCGCCCCGCACCTGCTGAGCCGCGAACTCCAGCAACTGCCGTTCGTAGGCCGCGTCCCATTCCGCCGAATCGGATTCAGAGACCAGTTTCTCCGACGCCTGTTGCCACTGTGAGCTGTCACCGCTGCCACGTTCGACTCGAGCCGCCGCTCGCCAATGATCGGTCAGCCGGTTCCGCACGACCGTGAACAGCCAGCCGCGAAATGAACCCCGACGCGGATCGTAAATCAGACTCTTCGCCGCCGAGGCGACTTGCCGCAGCACGTCCTGAGTCAAATCCGCCGCGTCGGCATCTTGCAACCCGCGTTTGCGGACGAAGGCGTAAACCAGCGGCGCATACAAATCGACAAACCGCTCCCACGCCTCGCGGTCGTGAGCGTCTTTCAATCGGACCAGCAAGCTGGGCTGTGTCAGCGGAACGTGCGGCATCGGGGTGCTCGGAGGAAGGTACGAACGGCGATGAGAAAACTATCGCGAAACCGTCGTACCGTCTCCGGCTGATTGCCTCGCGCTGTGCGCGGGTCTCCTGACCCCGCACCTAACCTGGACCGAAGGTCTCAAGTCTCACAATCTGAGCCCGAAAAAACAGGAGACCTACGGTCCACTGGGCGGCGAGGTCGGGAGACCTGCGCCGAGCGCAGATTGCCGTGATACCGTTTTTCTGAATTTGAAAACGGTATCACGGCCGTCGGCTTTCGGCGATCGGCTTACGGCCGACATGGCGAGACCGCATTACACATTACTCCGAAGTGCTGCGGCGACCGGGTCGATAACCCTGGCCGGGGCCATGACGGGATTGCTTCTTCGATGTTGGTGGAATCTTGTGAACAAACTCGCCTTTGAATTTCGAGTTGGCTTCTTTGCGGCGATTCTCCAGAGCTTCACGCGGCGGCTTGTCGGGAATCAGGCTGTCGCAGCCGGGGCCGATCAGGTCTTGGCGGCCGGCTTGTTCGAGCGCCTTGCGGACCTCGAAGTAGTTCTCCGGTTTGAAGAACTGCATCAACGCGCGTTGCAGCTTGCGGTCGCGCAAGTGCTGTGCGACGTAGACCGGCTTCTTCGTGAATGGGTCGATGCCAGTGTAGTACATCGCCGTCGCGACATCGAACGGAGCGGGAATGAAATCCTGCACTTGGTCCGGGCGATAGCCGTTTCGCTTCAAGAACACAGCGAGGTCGATCATCGCGTGAAGGTCGCTGCCCGGATGGCTCGCGATGTAGTACGGGATGAGGTACTGCGTCTTGCCCGCCTTCTTCGACTCGCGATCGAACACGTCGGCGAACTTGTCGAAGTCATCACTGGCCGGCTTGCGCATCAGATTGAGGACTCCGGTGTCGGAATGCTCCGGCGCGACCTTCAAGTGACCGCCGACGTGGTGCCGAACCAACTCGCGCATGTATTCGGGCGAGCGTCTCGCAAGGTCCATGCGGATGCCGCTGGCTACGAACACCTTCTTGATGCCGGGGACTTCGCGGGCATCCTTCATCAGCTTGACCAGCGGGCCGTGATCGGTGCCGAGCAGCTTGCAGATCGTCGGATGAACGCACGATTGCCGGCGGCATTTGGCTTCGACGTCCGGCCGCGAGCACCGCATCTCGTACATGTTCGCGGTCGGGCCACCGATGTCGCTGATGACTCCTTTGAACTGCGGGTCGCCTGTCATCGTCTCAATCTCGCCGATGACCGAATCGTGGCTGCGCGACTGAATGATCCGCCCTTGGTGCGTGGTGATCGAGCAGAACGTGCAGCC
>SYJG01000086.1 GCA_005798445.1 Planctomyces sp. | reverse complement strand
GTCACCTGGGCCGAGCTAGAACGCGTCGCAAATCTTCTGAATAACCGCCCGCGCCGCTGCCTCGGCTACAGAACCCCCAACGAAGTCTTCCTCAAATAATCTGCAACCTCAAATTGCATTTGAGATGACGCAGCGCCGCTGCCCAGTTACCTTGTCGCTGAACGAAACTCGTCCCCGTCGTTCCACGTCGGCAGTTGGTCGGAGTTCGCCACGTTGCGGGCCACGTCGAGCATGAACTCGGCAACCTTGACGAAGCCGGAGAAATCCCAGCTCGGCTGAAATTCGTCCTGCGGCGAGTGGTACGCTTTGTCGTTGAATTCCTTGTGAGCGTTGCGAGCGAAGTCGTCGGGCTTGCCGGTGAGTTTCATTCCTGACCCGACGGAGAACGCGGGGACGCCGGCTTGGGCCATCGAGAAATGGTCTGAGCGGTAGAAGACTCCCAGGTGTGCTCGCTGGTCCGTTTCGATCTCCAAGTGGTTCTTCTCGGCAGCCGCTTTGACTGTCGGCCAAGCCGTTGTTCGATCGGCACCGGTCACGACAACCGAAGCCGGAACGCCGAGCGGTAGGATCATGTCCATGTTCAGATTGAGCGCGGTCTTGCTCAATGGGATGAGCGGATTCCGGGTGTAGTACTTTGAGCCGAGCAGCCCTTTCTCTTCGGCGGTGACGGCCAGGAAAACGGCAGATCGCTTGGGCTTCGGCGACTGAGCCGACCACGCGCGGGCCAACTCCATCAGGAGGCCGCAGCCCGTGGCGTTGTCTGCCGCACCGTTGTAGATCGCATCGCCGAGAACCGGCTTGCCGATGCCGAGATGATCCCAGTGCGCGGTGAAGACGACTGTCTCGGACTTCAACTTCGGATCGCTCCCTTCGACCAGTCCGACGACATTGTGACTGACGAAGTTTTCGATGCGGGTCGGGAGGTTGGCTTTCAAGTTCACGCCAAGCGAATACGGCTTGAAACCCTTCGTGTCAGCCGCTGCCAAAGCCTCATCAACGTTGTGGCCCGACAGCCCTAGCAGCTTGTTGCCCGCCGCTCGCGAGAGCCAGCCCGCGAACGCCAGCACGGGGCGATTGGGTTCTCGTTTGAGCTGCGCACTTTCCAACCGCCGCACGACCGAGTACGGATACCCCGCCGTCTCGTTCGTGTGAATGATGAAGCAAGCCTTCGCACCGCGCCGAGCGGCCTCTTCAAACTTGTAGGTCCAGCGTCCGTAGTACGACAGTGCCGTGCCCCCGAAGAATTTGGGATCGCTCGACGGCGGCTCGTTCGTGAAGAGGACGACAATCTTCCCCTTCACATCGACTCCCTGATAATCGTCCCATCCGAATTCCAACGCGGTGATGCCGTGTCCGACAAAGACCGCCTCGGCATCGAACGCTTCGTCGCTCGACTGCGTCTGACTCACGCCAGCGAAGCCCTCTTCGCAAGGGATGTCGAGTGTGGTTCCGGCCTCCACCGCTTGGAGCGTGGACTTCGGACTGGTGATGACCCGCACGAGCGGCACCGGTTGGAAGTACGAGTCACTCTCGCCGATCGGCTTCAAGCCCGCCTTCTCGAACTCGTCCGCGAGGTATTCCGTCGTGAGCACCTCGCCGTTGGTTCCGGGTTCGCGACCTTCCAGCCGGTCGCTCGCCAGATGAGCGACCACGGACTTGATCCGGTCTGCGGAAATCTCACCTGCCCAAGAGGCGGAAATGAAGATCAAGACTATCAGCAGCGAAAGAAATCTGTACGCCACAGGAATTTCCTCTTCGAGAGTTCAAGATGATGAGTGGGCAGCGCGCATTCCAGCAAATGGCCATCGCAGTCTGAGTTCAATGTTCGCGGGGAAAACGAAAAGTAGTTGCCGGCACCTTTCCCAGCAACGGGGCCATCTTTTGGTCAAATTCTCGCTTCGCCGCAGCGAGCACCACCAGCAGCGGTATCGTGACCAGCACCAATCGGAGCGATCCCACAATCCACGGCTGCTTGTGTCGCAGTCGCGGCATCTCGGTCCCCCAGCACAGAAGTGGCGAGAGGAGCATCGCCAGCGCGGAGCCGGTCGAAAGCCGACCAAAGAAATGACCGAGGAACAACAGGCCGAACAAACCCACCACTCCGACTCCAACGATCGCCGGGGCGAGAAAGTTGTGCAGCGCGACAGAGCGTTTCGCCATCAGTCTGGCACCGATGGTTGTGGCCACGAGTGTCGCAACCAAGGGGAAAGCCGCGACACCTCCTTTGATGTAACCGGCCATCATCACGGTGAGTCCGGCACACAGGATCGGCAGACAGATCGCCAAGGGAATCGAGATTCCTGGAGAACGCTGAGACAACCAGGAAAGCAGCCCCCACACGCCAGCCAACAAGGCTCCGCACACCAACAGTGCCGCGCCGGCCTGCCATCGAGTCCAGCCTTCGGGCGAATCGCTCAAGTAGACGGAACCGTGCAACAGAATTCTTGGAATCGTTGCGGCCAGGCTCGTTCGCAACAGCCACGCGACCCAACGCGGCACGTTTTGGAATCCCGCGATCAGTTCGATGCCGAGGGCCACCGGCACAACGATCATCGAGAATCGGTCCAGCCCTTTCGCAGGCGGCCAAGTCCATCGCATGATCAACAAGTCGTATCCAACCGCGAGCCCCAGCCCCATCGCAAAGACACAAGCTGCATTGAGCCGGATGCTGTTGGCCGGTTTCCGTCGCCACGCCATCGCCAACACAATCAGCACGCTGACGATGGCCGCGGCGCTCATGGACTTCAGAGACAACAGCGGCTCGGGCATCAGCGACTCCGACTGCGCACCTTCGAGTTGGAGTTCCGGCTTTAGCCGGTTGTGCCACCGCCAAAAGGCGGAACTCCAACGAAAACGTGCACAGTTGAACTATTTCCGCATGCCTTCGCAGTCAATCATGATGAGCGCCTCGTCCCCGATCGGTCCGATGGCATTTTTGTCGAACCCGAAGTCGCTGCGTTTGAGTTTGAGCTCGGTCGAGAACGCGACCCGTTTGACTCCCTTGAATTCATGCTCCTTGCCTCCCATCAAGACCAGCGTGATCTTTTTGGTCGTGCCGTGCATCGTGAAGTCGCCGGTCACTTCGTAGCCCCCCTTGATCGGTTTGGTGCTCTTGCTTTTGAATTCGATCGTCGGAAATTGTTTCGTATCGAAGTAGTCGGGCTGCCGGAGGTGCTCATCGCGAGCCTTGTTGGCCGTATCGACGCTGTCCGTCTTGATCGTCAGCTCGAAAGTCGATTTGGCAGGATCTTCCCGGTCGAGCGAAAATTTTCCCTCCACCTCATTGAACCGGCCATGAATCCAACTGATGTCGAGATGCCGTGCCTTAAAACTGACGGAGGAATGGACGAGATCGTAGGCATATTCATCCGCCGCAAAGCCTGATCGACTGCCCGCACAAAAGACCGTTCCGATGACGAGAGTCATGACCCAAACTGAAAAAGCTCGACGCATGAGATTGTTCCTTCCGAAAAGGGTTCGCAAATCATTGGGCTGTGTCACCCGTATGTTCGTGGCGATGCTAGGACGGGTCGAATCGAGAGTAAAGCCGGCCGTGAAGCCAGATCAAATTGCATTCAGATCATCCTCACTGGGCGAGACCAGGATTTGGCAGCTTCGCAACCCGCCGTCTCGATGTCGCCTCGCTGAGTGACAGATTTTGTGGCTGCGAGTTTTCAGGGACCGAGCCAACCAGATACAAGGTGACACAACGCAAAGGTGATGATGCAGCGGTGATCAACCCGGTGGCGATGGCGGGCGAGGATCTTGTGAAGGGTGACTCAGGATGTCGTGTCGATCCGGCGAAAAGATGTTTGGGCTGGTGGCAGCGGCGGGGCTGGTGCTCTGCCTGTTGGTTGAGGTTCCTGGATTGCGAGCGGTACACGCGGCTGAGGTTTTGCCGGCGGTGCAAGAGCTGTTCAAAGCACAGTGCGTGAAGTGTCACGGACCCAACAAGCCGAAGGCAGGGTTGGATCTGAGTTCGCCTACTGGTCTCTCACGCGGCGGCGAGAGCGGCGCGGTGGTGGTTGGAGGGAAGCTGGATCGAAGTTTGTTGTGGCAACGAGTCGCGGCGGGAGAGATGCCGCCGACGGGCGCGTTGAGCGATGCTGAGAAGGGCGTGTTGCGGACGTGGATTCTGGAGGGAGCCGCAGGGCTGGACGCGAGCCGCTCGGGACATTGGGCATTCTTGCCGTTAGTGCGACCGGCTGAGCCAGTGGTGCGTGAAACGAAGCGTGTGCGGAATGCGCTCGATCGATTCGTGCAGGCGAGATTGGAACGGAAGGGATTGGGACTCGGGCCGGAGGCGAGTCCTCGGACGCTCGTGCGGCGCGTGAGTCTGGATGTGACCGGGCTGCCGCCGGCGCCAGCGGATGTCGAGGCGTTTCTGACCGATGTTGCGCCGAATGCTTATGAGCGGATGGTCGATCGCTACCTCGCGTCGCCAGGGTTTGGTGAGCGGTGGGGAAAGCATTGGCTCGATGCTTCTGGCTATGCCGACTCCAATGGTTACTTCAGTGCTGACACCGATCGGCCGCTCGCCTATCGCTATCGCGACTATGTCATCCAGTCGCTCAATGCCAACAAGCCGTTCGATCGGTTCCTGCGCGAGCAACTCGCCGGAGATGAACTCGCGGCGTTTCGTCCAGGGACAGCGACGACTCCTGAAGCCATCGAGTTGCTGATCGCGACGCACTTCCTGCGGAACGGGCAAGACGGGACCGACATCGGCGTGCAGGAGCCGGAGGCGTTCGAGATCGATCGTCGAGCGGCACTCGAAGCGGCGGTGCAGGTGACAGCGTCTTCGTTGCTGGGGCTGACCGCGCACTGCGCGCGATGTCACGACCACAAGTTCGAGCCGATCACTCAGCAGGAATATTACGGGCTGCAAGCGGTCCTCTTTCCCGCCTTCAATCCGCAGGACTGGATGAATCCCAAGGACCGCGTCGCCTACGCCTACCTCCCCGGTGAGAAAGAGACGTGGGAACAGAACGAGCAACGGATCAAGACCGAGCTGGCTCGGATTCGCACCGAATTGAACGACTGGCTGGCGAAGCATCGCGAGCCGTCGGAGTTGTTGCTTGAAGAGACGTTTGAGGATGACAGTTGGCGAACACGCTGGAGCAACACGGCTCCTGGAGATGACAAACCAGGTGGGACGGTCTCGCTGACGAGTTCGACTCCGAACGCCGCTCAAGTGGTGGATGGAGCGTTGCGAGTGATCGTGGGACCGGCCGAAGCCTGGCTCTCAACGACGATGGCGATCGACTGGACTCCGGAGAAGACCGGCGACTGGATGCAGGCCACGTTCGACTTGGTCGATAACAAAGCCGGAACGAACCCGTCCGAGCGGATCGGTTACACGATCGCCGCTCACGACTTCGATGACTCCGGGACAACCGCCGGCGGAAACATCCTGGTGGACGGCAACCCGATGACCTCCACGCAGCTCTATCCCGACTACCCCGGCAGCGACAGCAAGCCAAACGGTCTCATCGGCCTGCAAGGCTATGTGCCGGGGCGCAACTACGGCGTCCGCGTGACGAATCTCGGCAACGACAAATATCGCTTGGAGCACATCGTCGATGGGTTGCAAGAAGGGAAGTCGCACGATGTCACCGCGGCCGATCTGCCCAACGGCGGGTTCGCGTTCTTCTACAGTTCCAATCGTGGCTACGTCGTGGACAACGTGCGCATTGAACGAAGCCTCGCGACGCCGAGCGCCACCGTCGATGTGGCCGCGTTGCGAAAGGAAATTGAAACGCAGCGAAAAACGTCTGACGAACAGCGGCAGAAGTTGGAGGATCAACGAACGAAAGAGCCGGGCCGAGCAATCGCGTGGGTGACAGACAAGACGACGAAGCCGCCAACCGTCCCGCTCCTGACCCGCGGCCTGTACCACCTGCGTGGGCCGAGCATTGAGCCGGGCGCACTGGCGATGCTGACCGACGTGGGGCATCAGTATCAGCCGCACGCCTTGCCGAGCGACGCCACGACAACCGGCCGCCGGCTCGGATTCGCGAACTGGTTGCTGCGACCGGAGGGACGCCCGGCGGCGCTCGTTGCGCGAGTGCATGTGAACCGCATCTGGAGCGAATACTTCGGCCGTGGGATCGTGGCGACGACCGACAACCTCGGCCAAAGCGGCGCGCCCCCGACGCACCCCGAGCTGATCAACGAACTCGCCGCGGGCTTCCTTCAATCAGGCTGGAACCAGAAATCGGTGCATCGTCAAATCCTGATCTCGACGACCTATCGCCAGTCCTCGGCCCCACGTCGCGAGGCGATCGAAGCGGACCCGGACAACCGGCTCTACTGGCGGTTCCCGGTGCGCCGACTTCAAGCGGAACTGATTCGCGATGCGATGCTCGCGGTCTCCGGACAACTCGACGCAACGCCATTCGGCCCGTACGTCGCCACGCGACAGACGGCCGTCGGCGAAGTCGTCGTCAACCCGCAAGATGCCGGAGCACGCCGCCGCTCGGTCTATCTGCAACAACGCCGTTCGCAAACACTGAGCATGCTCAAAGTCTTCGACGCCCCGGCCATCGCGACTGTCTGCACGACGCGGCCCTCGTCCACCGTGCCACTGCAATCGCTCTCCTTGCTCAATTCCGATTTCGCGGTCGTTACGGCGGAAGCCTTCGCCAAGCGGCTGCGCACGGAGACGGATGGGACCGATGCCGCCCTCATTCAGCGAGCGTGGTTGCTCGCCATCGCTCGAGCACCGACCGCCAACGAGCAACAGATCTCCGCCGAGTTCCTCGCAGGACAGCGTGCTCAATACATCGGGGAACAAGCTGCTGAATGGGGCCTGGCCGATTTTTGTCAGATGCTGCTCGCCAGCAACTCGTTCTTGTATCTGGAGTGACCGTCCCATGGTTTTCTGGCTCTCCGTCCTTCGTGTTGATTTCAGTGTCCTGTGAGCCGCCAGGCGCTGGTAGGGAAGGACCAGTCAAGTCATTTGAGCGAGTGGATTTTCCGAATGGTGTTCTAGCTTGAGTTCCTGGTGTTGTGCTTCGGCCGCCGAGTCGTCGGCGAGG
>SYJG01000085.1 GCA_005798445.1 Planctomyces sp. | reverse complement strand
GATTCCGGTGTCATCCCGTCGCGCGAGCTGGCGAACCAACGCCGTCCACTCGAATGGGAGCCACCGCATTGTCTCTCCTGGCGCTCCGCCCCGGCGGATGACGCCGAATGGACGCATGGAAATCCCGTTTCCGTCTCGCTCTCGATCTTGACGAAGACTTCCTCATGGACGCTCACGCGTCGGGCTGGTGGATCAAGGTGTTCTTGTCGTGCGTTCGCGATAGCGGCGGCTGGCTTCCGAGAGGACTCGGCGTTCGCGATCCGAGAGGCTGGTCTCACCGTGCTCGTGGATCTTGCGGAGAATCTCATCGACCTTCGCGTCGAGATCGTGCTCCTCCGGCGAATCTAGCTTTTCCGAATCGGGCGAGTACAGCCGCACCGCTTTTCGCCGCTCGCGATTACGCCACCAAGTCGGAACACGGCGGACGCTCAACCAGTTGGAAAGCCGCCACTCGAAAATGTGGTAAGCGAACCCGAACAGCAACCCGCCCAAATGTGCCGCATGAGCGACACCGTCGTTGGATCGATTTCCCTGCAATGCTCCCCAGATCGGCAACGTGTCGATCACAACATAGGCCGCGACCAGCCACCGAATCTCAACCGGCAACAACCCAAACAGCAGCACTTGCTGGCGCGGATACCACATCGCGAACAGGGCCATCACCGCCATCGTCGCGCCGGAAGCACCCGTGACCAACGAGTGGTCTTTCAACAGCCCGGCGTGCAAGGCGAGGTAACTCAGCCCCGCGACAACTGCGGCCAGCAGGTAGAAGGCAACGAACTCGCGATTCCCCAGACGCTCTTGCAAGGTGCGTCCAAAGAACCACAGGCAGACCATGTTGAACAACAGATGCAACACGTTCTTGGTGTCGTGGCAAAAGGCGTACGTCAGCAAACGCCAAACTTGCCACTTTGGAATCGTGTCGCCGGTTGTCAGTGCCAACCAGTCTGTCACGCGAGCGTCGATCAATTGGCCAACGAACACTCCAATGCAGAGCACGATCAACCAGCGGATGGCGGAATGATCGCCGCGATCCGGCTGCCATTCGGGGTCTCGATAGTAGTCGCGATCTTCGAAACCCATGTCCGCACCGTGAGGAATGCATCGAGCGTCATCGAAATGACGGCCGCTCTATTTCTGGCTGGTTGCCGCTTTGGGGACGTCGCTCGATCCTTCCTCGGCCAACTGTTCGTTGTCTTGCGTCAGCCGTCCGATCTCGTCGCGCGTCCTCTTGATCTGCCGCCGGAGTTCGTCCACATCCGCTTGCACGGCGTTGCGGGCGATTTCCGAATCTGCCACTGCCTTGTGATAGCCCTCAAGGAGAAACTTTTCGAGGCTCTGGTTGGCCTGATCCGGATCACCCTTCAATTCCTTCATCCGCAGCGACAGATGCTCCTCGGCTTTGGACTTGGCATTTTGTTGAAGTTGCAGGTGCTGTTGTTGCGCGGCCAACAACTCGTCCTTGGTGAGGATCATCATCTCAAACTTCGAGAACTGTGTTTTGTGTTGCAGTGGGATATTTGAGCGAATGCGCCAGTTCGGACCGTACCGCCAAGTCTGACTCTCTTGCTCCTCTTCCGGACGCAGCCGCCAATTGGGAACCAGCGTGGCTGAAGCCTCTTGAAGCTGAGCCGCAACAACTTTGAATGGTCCGACGAAACTCGTACCCGCTCCGTCAGCCGATGGTTGAAACACAAAGACCACAGAATTCGGTTGCAATCCGTGACTGGTCCCCAGCCCCACGCCGAGCACACCCGGTCGCGCCCCCTTGGTGACCTGGGGAGAAATCCGATACCAGTCCCAACCGTGAATCGCTTCCTGCAAATCGCTTCTGCCGTTGTCGACCAACTTCTGCGCTTCAGCCGCTTTCTTCCGCAGGTCCAAAACTTTGGCGCGGCCGTCAGCCGTTTTCTTTTGCCAACTGGAACGCACCACCGTTAGCCGAGAGGCCAACATCATTCCTCCGGCCGCCAGCAGGATGACCAGAATGACCAACCAGATTCCAAATTTTCTCATGGCATACGTTCCTTCTGGAGCGGCTAGCTCGGCACGGACGACTCGCAAAATTTACGATCCTCGTCCTCACCAAAATCTGCGGCCGCGAGCAAGACGGTCTCCGACACATCCTGCGGGATAATACGGCGGCTTTTTTGAAGGGGTCAAGAACGAGATTTTGGCTTCTGGCAGCCGGGAAGCAGACCGAGCATTCTGCCTCCACAAACCAACCCGAATCGTCAGTTTTGAAGTTGCGCTGTTTGTACTTTTGCCATTGCTCCCCACCGACCTCGCGTCATTGGTCTCTACACAACTCGAAATGGCCGGCAATTTCATCATCTCTGCGCTCTTCGCTTCTCTGCGGTAAAAGTGAAGGAAACTGCATTTTTACCGCAGAGAAACGAAGAGCGCAGAGGTAAGGCGGACACGTTTTCATGGGGTTCGCAGAGTTGTGTAGATACCAATGACGCGAGGTCGGTGGGGACGGGATACGAAGTTGGTCACTTCAGTCTGTCAAAATGTGCAATTTCAAAAAGCCTCAGCGAGGGCGAACGTTCCAAACGACCGCAATTTCACTGCGGCCTGGAGCCTTCGCCCTCACTGACGCTTCGGGTTAGTATCCCACACCTTTTGCGTCAGACTTCATCGACACTTGGCCCACGTGAATTCCATGCCCAAGCCTAAATTTGCCCGTGCCGACCTGAAACCCGGCGAATGCCTCTGCGACCACTGCACCGCGAAGTGCTGCCGCTACTTCGCTCTGCCGATCGAAGCACCAAAAATTCAGAAGGACTTTGACTACTTTCGCTGGTATCTGATCCACGGCCGAGTTTCCATTTTCGTCGACGGCGACACCTGGTATTTGATGGTCCACAACGACTGCGACCACTTGCAGGAGGACCATCGCTGCGGAATCTACCAGGATCGTCCGCAAATTTGTCGTGACTACACCACCGACGACTGCGAGTACGACGGCGACGGCCAATACGACATGCTTTTTGAATGCTCAGAACAGATCGTCGAGTTTGCCGAAGCGTTCCTCCCACAGTCTCCGCGAGCCAAGGTCACCGGCCGGACAAAGAAGTTGAGCCTGCCGATCCTGAGCACCGTCACCGAGCAGCATGACAAATTGTGCTAGCCCCCATCGAAAATCAAAAATCCCCCCATGTCTCGTCCCATCATCAAGCCAACGACGCTCAAAGGTTTCCGCGACTATTTGCCGAACGCGATGATCGCTCGCGAAAAGCTGATCGACACCGCGCGGCAGGTCTATCGCAGCTACGGCTTCTCGCCGATCGACACGCCAGCCCTCGAGCACGCGGAGATTTTGCTCGGCAAGGGGGGCGACGAATCCGACAAACAGTTGTTTCGGTTCCTCGACAACGGTGGCCGTGACGTCGCGCTGCGATTCGATCTGACCGTCCCGCTGGCTCGTTTCGCCGCTCAGCACATTCACGAGATCGGCACGCCGTTCAAGCGGTATCACATCGGCACCGTCTGGCGCGGCGAGAACACTCAGAAGGGCCGCTATCGGGAATTCATGCAGTGCGACTTCGACACGATCGGCACGACGTCCAACGCCTCCGACATCGAAACGCTGCTCGTGATTCACGATCTCTTTGAACGGCTCGGCTTCTCGAAATTCACGATTCGAGTCAACAACCGGCTGGTGCTCAACGGGCTGTTGCAGAAGCTGGGGCTCGCGGACAAATCCGCCGGAGTGCTGCGGTGTATCGACAAACTGCCGAAAGCCGGTCGAGAAAAAGTCATCGCCGAAATGACCGAGCGAGTTGGCGCGACCGCCGAGCAAGCTGCCGATGTCATCGCGCTGGCAGAACTCAAAGGGGAGCCATTCGCGATGCTGACGACGCTCGAAGCGAAGCTCGCCGACAACGAGGCGGGATTGTTGGGAGTCGCTCGGCTGCGAGAACTCTTCACGACGATCGCTCAAGCTGGTGTGTCCGCTGACCGAGTCGAACTCGATCTCGCGATCGCGCGCGGGCTCGACTACTACACCGGTACGATTTACGAGACGTTTCTCGGCGATCTGCCCGGCATCGGCAGCGTCTGTTCGGGAGGCCGTTACGACAATCTCGCCGAACTCTTCACGACGCAGAAGCTGCCCGGAGTTGGCGCGAGCCTCGGCCTCGATCGGTTGCTCGCCGCGATGGAAGAGCTGGGCATGGTTGCCGCCGCGTCGACACCGGCCAAAGTTTTGATCGCATTCTTCGACGCGAATCATCTCGGCGACTACCACCGCGTCGCTCGCGAACTGCGAGCGGCTGGACTGCCCGCCGAGGTCTACCCTGAGGCCGTCTCGCTGGGTGATCAGTTGAAATACGCCGTCCGCAAAGGATTTCCGGCAGCCGTCATCGCAGGCGATCGCGAGTTCGCCGCCGGCCAGTGGCAGGTCAAGAACCTGCAGACTCGCGAGCAAGTCACCGTCGCATCGGCCGAGTTGATCGAGCATCTCCGACACACTGCCGGGTGATGCACACGATCCATCATCAACACGCCCAAGCCACGGTTCGAGCGGAAGCAATCACCGATGGAATGTGATCCAGGCAGCGATTCATTTCCCGGCGCAACTTCGCAACGAGTCGCTCCTGGCAACCTCGGCTCACCATTCCGGCAGACTGTTCCAGAGCCCCGGCCAGGTCGCGAACCATCCTGGCGGAAAGTGCTTCCGCACGCACCTTCAAGTCTCGAGCAGCCGCTGCGGTCCGTTGGATCGAAACTCTTCCAGAAGCACGAGCAACGTGCCCACGTCACCCGAAAATTCTTCGAGGAGCGATTCATCATCCAACGGTTCAATGGATCGGGAACTACGCCTCAAGTCCGCGATGTCGCTTTTTGGCAACGTGAACGTCGCCGTGTCGGTGTTGGCTGCGGACAATTGCACGGTTTTGGTGTAAACGCTCATGGGAGTGCTCCTCGTTGTGACCCTCTAGACATCAATAGGTCACAAACATCAGCACTCCGGTTTCGTGTCGGCAGAGAATGGCCAAAAGGAACGATCTCGGCGCTGTTTGCGAGTTGCGCGGAGAGTGGTGAAGCAATCGATTTCGCGAACTTGATGTCAAATGGCATCAACAATTCGGATGAAGTCGATTCGCCAGCCGGTTGAGACGCGAGGCGATCTGTTGCAAACGATCGAGCACTCGCAGCGGATTGGAATAACTCAGACGATGCACGAACAAACGTTCGAGCCACGTCAGCCCGCTCAGCAGCACCGTGCTTTGGTCGATGACGCGAGCCAGCGTCGCCTCGCGATCCGACAGCGGCCGCACACTGCGATAGGCCGAGATCGCCATCTCCCAACGATGGTCATCGTCCCCCAGCAAGCTTCCGAGCAATCTCGCCAAATCCGTCGCAGGCGTTTCCGAGCGGGCGGCACTGGGGTCAATCAACCCCGTGACCATGTCTCCCTCGAACAGCACATGATCGTGCCAAACATCGCGCAGGCAGGGATGCAATCGGAACCGAAGATTTCGGTAGGACGACAATTCCTCGGCGACAAGATCGGCGGACCGTTGGAAGAGATCGAGAATCCTCCGTGAGAGTTCGACCAACTCTTCGAATTCGGCTCCCCAAGGCGGCAGGTGCGGTGTCGTGTCCAGCAATTGCCGCAACTTGGTGACGTCTTTTTTTTGAAATCGCTCGACACGATCCAGCCGATCGGCAATCGTCGGTGAATTCGCCGCAGCGAAGCTCTTGAACCAGGTTGCCTCCGTTTCTCGCGGCTCAAACCGTGAGGCCGCGTCGTGCCATTGAGCGAGCACGGTCATCGCATTGCGGAGCCGTGTTTCGTTCGGATCGGAACTGAAATCCGCGACGCCAGGCAACCACGGTTCGAGTTGCCAGAACTGACTCGCTTCCGCAGAAATCGTCGTCCCGAATTTGTTGCGTACCGGGACCGGCACCTGCGTGACTCCGCAGTTGTGAATGTGCTCCAACAGGCGGTGCAGTCCCAGCAGGCGCTCGCGCGGCAAGTTGTTGGGGGGCCAGCCGCGCAGGCAGTATTCCATCTCCGCAGCTTGCGGAGTCTCTTGCACGACAACTTGCAGCACAACCGCACCGCTAAAGCCTTCGCTGTCTCGGTCGAGCGTCCGAATGCGAGCGAGTTTCGCTCCGCAAAAGGTTTCGACGATTTGGAGAAGGCTGTGAAACTTCACAAACTGCGGAAGTGCCATAAGGTTTGCCGAAGTTTGACTTTTCCACCGCGACGGGTAGAAGATGCGTCCAATGCCTGCATTGGAATCGGGCCAATTCAACACCGAACCTTAGCGAGAAATGCCATGACAGTGAATCTTGGTCTGCGACGGATTGCGTGCCTTTCAGCGTTCCTGTTGACGATGGGAATCGCTTCGGCGAGCCAAGCCGGAATCATCCCCTGGGCCTACGACTTCGTCTTCGGCCCGGTTCGCTATCCGGCCTACGGCTACGGATACTCGCCGTATGCCGTCTCGTATTCTCGGCCGATCTACGTCCGCTCCGCGCCGGCGTCCTACGGATATTCCTCCGGTTGCTCATCCTGCTCAACGAGCTACTACGCTCCGGTAAGCTACGCCCCAGCAGGCTACGGCCACGGTTGCCAAACGGTCGCAGTGGCTCCTTCATGCGGCCCGTGCGGCGGAACTTCGCTTGCTTCGAATAGCGGCTGTCTCAGTGGATGTTCGCCATCTCCTGCACCAGCGACGGCTCCGGCGACCAACGGTAAATCCGTTTGGAAGAAGACCGGCGAACCATCGACAGATCCAGCTCCAACCCCGCGAACTTTCCAAGAAACCGGTCGTGGCGGAGCCTCTCCGGCCGGTGCGACCAGCACCGACGGACTCGGCTCCGGCACGCGCTCGCGAGGGACGCGAGCCATTAACAAAATAGGCAACGACGAGCCAATCATCTTGAAAAAGAAGGCACCCACCCAATCCGACATCGACGAATCTGGATCGCAACCGGAAGCGGCTCCCGCAAAAGAGGCGACCGAAGAAAACAAAGAGACCCTGATCCGCCGTCGAACGCCGACTCTGAACCTCGACGCCAAGATCGCATGGCAAGCCGAACCGCAGCGGACGCGAGTTCCGATTCACGCCAAACTCGCGAGAGCGAGCGTAACTCGCCGAGCCCCCAGCCTCGACTCCGACTGGACACCGGTTGTCGCCAAGCCGACGGGAACTCAGTTGGTCCGCAATTGAGGCGGCTGTTCGTATGCCCAAGCGACTACTTGCCGTTGCGACTCTCACCGTGAGCCTGATCGGACTGCTGGCATGGAGCCAACAGCGGCGTGAGCCGTTGAAGGTGTCGGGGTACATTGAGGCGGATGAGATTCGCATCGGGTCGCGCGTTGGCGGGCGAGTGGCTCGTGTACGGATCAGCGAAGGGCAAGCGGTGCGGACGGGCGAACCGCTTGTTGAATTGGAGCCGTTTCAATTGCGCGAGTCGCTCGCGCAGGCTCATGGCGAGTTGGCTCGCGTGCAGGCGGATTTGGATCGGGTGACGAATGGCTTTCGGCCGGAGGAGATTGCTCAGGCAAAGGCCAAGCACGATCAACTGGATGCGCTGGTGCGGAAGCTCGTCAAAGGGCCGCGTGACGAGGACCTCGCCTCGGCGGAGAAGCTGCTGGAGCTGACGGAGGCGGAATCGAAGCTGGCCAAGCTGAAGTATCAGCGGGCCGAGTCGTTGTTCGCGAAGCAAGCGGCCACCAGCGATGACTTGGACAAGGCCGACACCGAACTGCGAGTCGCGCGAGCCAAGGTGGATGCGCAACAGGAGGAGTTGAACAAGCTCAAGAAAGGGACTCGCGAAGAGGAGCTCGACGAAGCCCGAGCGCAGCTCGACGAGGCCAATCAAGTCTGGTTGCTGCGACAACGGGGTTCTCGTGACGAGGACAAGGCTCAGGCTCGTGCCGCAGTCGAGGCGGCAACCGCGGCGGTCAAAATCATCGAGCGACAGTTGGACGAGCTGGTCATCACAACTCCGGTGGACGGCACCGTCGAGGCAGTCGAGTTGCAGCCGGGAGATTTGGTCGCGGCGAACTCGCCGGCAATCTCTCTGATGGACACGACGCACTTGTGGGTTCGGGCCTACGTCCCCGAGGATCGGCTGTCCGTGAAGGTTGGCGACGCCGTTTCCGTGTCGGTCGATAGCTTTCCGAAGGAACGATTCGCCGGAAGAATCTCGTTCGTGTCTCGGCAAGCGGAGTTCACTCCGGGCAACGTGCAGACTCCGGAGGATCGGTCGCAGCAAGTCTTTCGCATCAAGGTCACGCTTGAAACTGGGTTGGATCGGCTGCGGCCAGGCATGTCGGCGGATGTGTGGCTGGGGAAGTAGCCGTCTCGCTCCGCGAGACGCCTGCCGCTGTTGTGGCCGGTCTCCTGACCGAGCCACATGTGGCGACCGTAGGTCTCCTCCGAAGACAAGGAGACCCTTTCGGTCGGAGCAAAGTGGCTCGGTCAGGAGACCGGCCACAACGATACGAATGATTGGGGAAATGACCGTGACTGCTGACCCTGTCGTCATTGACGTGCGACATTTGTCGCGGCGGTTCGGTTCGATGGTCGCGGTCAACGACGTCAGCTTTCAGGTGCGGCGTGGTGCGATCTTCGGGTTGCTCGGCCCGAACGGCAGCGGCAAATCGACGATCATTCGCATGTTGTGCGGCGTGTTGCAGCCCTCGTCGGGCGAGGCTCACGTCCTGAGATTTGATGCCAGTACCGAGACTGAAGCGATCAAGCGGCGCATCGGGTACATGTCGCAACGATTCAGCCTGTATGCCGATTTGAGCGTGCGGGAGAACTTGGAATTCTACGGCCGAATTTACGGACTGACTCCTGAGCGATTGGCGGAGCGCTCGCGAGCGGTGCAAGAGTTGACCGGCATCGGTCATCGGCTCGATCAGTTGGCGGGAACGCTCTCTGGTGGCTGGAAGCAGCGGCTGGCGTTGGCGTGCGCGTTGATTCACGAGCCGGACGTCGTGTTCCTCGACGAGCCGACGGCGGGGATCGATCCGGTGGCTCGGCGGTCGTTGTGGGATTTGTTGTTTCAGTTGTCGGCGCAGGGAGTGACGCTGTTCGTCACGACGCACTACATGGACGAGGCGGAGCGTTGCACGTCGGTGGGCTACATTTACTCGTCGCGGCTGATCGTCTGTGGGGAGCCGGATGATCTCAAACGGCTTCCCGATGTCACGCCATCAGGGACGCGAAGGTTTGAGTTGGACGTGTCGTCTCCGACGGCTCATCTCGCAGAATTGCGCAAGCTCGACGGCGTCGTGGATGCGACGCTGTTTGGGCAAACAATCCATCTGCTGGTTCGAGACGAACTGACCGAAACGGACTTGTTGGCTCGACTCGAAGAGAGTGCGGACTCAGCGACATTGCGGGCGATCGCTCCGAGTTTGGAAGACGTCTTTGTCACGCTGACTCGCGCGGAGGAAGAACGCAGTTCGGCAGCCGCGAACGCGCCGTCACCAACCCGACGCGTCAGCGAGGGCGTACGCTCCGGAGACGTCAATCTGTCAGACCAGGCCGGGCGATCGGACTCGATGGCGAGCTTGGATTCAGGCGGGGGCAGCGAGCCGATGAAGCGTTCGCCCTCGCTGACGCTTCGGGTTAGTGAGGGGGAGCGGAGCCCGGCGGCTAGCGGTCCCTTCTGGGGATTGCTGGCGATGCTGCTCAAGGAGTTCTCGCACATCCGTCGCGAGCCTTCGACGATTTTCTTCATGCTGGTCGTGCCGGTGTTGCAGACGGTGATTTTCGGCTACGCGATTCAGCTCGATGTCGAGCGCATTCCGACCGTCGTATACGACTTGGACGGGCGGCGGCAGGCTCGTGAACTGCTCGAAGCGTTTCAGAACACGCGCACGTTCACGATCGTCGATCGAGTGTTCGACGATGAGTCTTTTGAAAGATCGCTGACGTCGGGACGAGCCAAAATCGGTGTTCGTGTGCCGCCGGATTACTCCGATCATTTGTTGAGTGGCCGGCATGCTCATGTGCAGGTGCTGATCGACGGTAGCGATTCGACGGTGGCCACGACGGCGCTCAACTCGGCGAACTTGCTGGGGACGGCGCTGTCGAGCCGCATCACTCGCGGGTTCGCCGAAACGCTGCCGGCGGTCCCCGCTCGCAACCCGGCGGGACATGTGGCATTGCCGATCGAGATTCGGCCACGACTGCTCTACAACCCGGACCTCGAAAGTTCGCACTTCTTCGTGCCGGGACTGGTCGGGATCATCATGCAGTTGGTGACGCTGTTCCTCACGTCATTTGCGATCGTGCGCGAACGAGAAGTCGGGACTCTGGAGCAACTCTTCGTCACGCCAGTTGGTCGCGTCGCCTTGCTGCTGGGAAAGATGGTCCCCTACGCCGTCATCGGAAGTCTCGAAATGTTGATCGTGCTGACCGTGATGGTGTTCGTCTTCGGCGTCCCGATTCACGGCAGCCTCCTGTTGTTGTTTGGCTTGGCGAGTCTGTTCCTCGTGTGTGCTCTGAGCCTCGGCCTGCTGGTCTCCACGTTGGCGAAGACGCAACTTCAGGCGATGCAGTTCGCGTTTCTGTTCATGCTGCCGTCAGTGCTGCTCAGCGGGTTTGTGTTTCCGCGTGAAGAGATGCCGCTGCCGCTTTATTGGCTGTCGTTTGCGATTCCGGTGACTTACTTCGTGGAAATCCTGCGCGGCATCGTGCTGCGAGGAGCCGACCTGATCGACCTGCTACCACAGGCCACTGGTCTGGCAACGTGTAGTCTCCTCGTGCTGGCAATCAGCGTCGCTCGATTCCGCAAACAACTGGCGTAGACCAGCTCATTTCAGAGCAACGGAACAATCGTGTCACTAATCGTCGTCCATATTCCTTCGCGAGCGGAGCGGACGCAGGCATCGGTGAAGCGTTGCACGGCCCAGCCGTCGTCGAGGCCGGGATGGTTGGTTGGTTCACCCGCGATGCGTGCTCGAAGTGCGGGGAAGACATGCCGAGCGAACCGGTTACCAAAGCCAGGATCGACGACGGTCTCCAAAAGTTCGGGAGGATTGCCTCCCCGAGCCAACATCAGACGGCCATTGATTCGATCCAGCGACAGCGACGCTTCGATGCCGTGCAATTCGACTTCTGGAGCCAACCCCTTGCGAAGGAAGGGGGCGTGCGAGAGCACGAGCGAGCCGACCGCTCCACCTTCGAGCACAAACGCCACGTCGGCAAAATCGAACGCCGTGGCACGACGATGCTGTGGAGAGTCGTTCGCGGAATGCGTGCCTCCCCATCGCAGAGCCTCTTCCAAATTGACGGCTCCCAAGTCGGGCTTCGCAGGAGTGATGACATCCGCATGGACAAACACGCGCACAGCCTCTTGGCCGAGCAACCAGCGGATTGTGTCAAAAGCGTGGGAGCCAACATCGGCGAGACTTCCGGCAGCCGAGAGTGCCGCATCGTCGCGCCAGGTGAATGGCATCGAAACTGGCCGTGGATTGTGCCAACGATAGATGGCGGCTCGAATCTCGCCGAGCATGCCGGCTTGAACGATCTCGCGAGCGCGCTGAAAGACGGGGACGTACCGCGTCCAAAACGGAACGAAGTGTCCGAGTCCGCGATCTCGGTACGCGGTCCACATGTCGAATGCTTCGGTGGCGTTCATACCGATCGGTTTCTCGCACACGACATGCTTGCCGGCCAAGGCACAGGCCATGACGGCCTCGTGGTGCAGCGCATCGGGAGTCGCAATGAGCACGACGTTGACATCTGGATGCTCGACAACCTGCCGCCAATCATTGGAGATCAAGGGAGCGTCATCCTGATGAGCCGCCGCTTCCAACAAGTCGCGCCGCCGAGCGCACAGCGCAACGATGCGAGCATCTGTCGGTGACTGGCGAATCTCCGCTCGATACGGCGTGGCGATGTACCCGGTGGCCCCCACAACTCCGACACCGAATGCTGGCATGGCTCGTGCAACCTCCGTGGACGCGTGACGAATGATCGAAACATCTACTGCATTCTATGTAGACCCGCAAAGGAAACGGGGCGCTGCGTCATCTCAAATGCAATTTGAGGTTGCAGATTATTTGAGGAAGACTTCGTTGGGGGTTCTGTAGCCGAGGCAGCGGCGCGGGCGGTTATTCAGAAGATTTGCGACGCGTTCTAGCTCGGCCCAGGTGACG
>SYJG01000084.1 GCA_005798445.1 Planctomyces sp. | reverse complement strand
TTGGTGGGTCTCGATGACTCGACCCACCCTACGAGGACTTCTCGACTCATGGCGACGACCGGTTCACCGTTCTCCGCTCAGCCATATCAAGGCATCAGCACCTTCGGCCGGCGTCCGCACACGCGCAACTTGTCCGGTGTCGACGTCGCGATCCTCGGCGTGCCGTATGACAGCTCGACGTCGTATCGCAGCGGAGCACGCTTTGGGCCGCGAGCGATCCGCGAGCAATCGCTGCTGCTGTGGGGCTACAACAACGCTCAACAGGTTGCGCCGTTCGAGGTGCTCAACGTCGTCGATTACGGGGACGTCGATATCATTCCGGTCGATATTCACGCCACTCATCAAGCGATCGAGCAAACCGCCGCGACGATTCAGCAAGCGGAAACGCGGCTGATCTCGTTGGGTGGCGATCACTCCATCAGCTTGCCGCTGTTGCGAGCGTGCCACAAACAGCACGGCCCGCTGGCCGTCGTCCACTTCGACGCGCATCCCGACACATGGGACGAAGAATATCCGACGTTCAAATACAGCCACGGAACTCCATTCCGCCGCGCGATCGAAGAGGGCCTCATCGACACCGCCGCCTATTTGCAGATCGGCATTCGCGGCCCGACCGCCGGCCCGCAGGACTACGCCGATGCGAAGCAACTCGGTGCTCGGCTCATCACGTTCGATGAAGCTGCCGAGCTTGGCGTCCGGAACGTTCTCTCCGAAATCCAGCAGCGAGTTGGGCCGCGTCCGCTGTACGTCACGCTCGACATCGACGCGATTGATCCCGCCTTCGCTCCGGGCACCGGAACTCCGGAAGTCGGCGGCTTTTCCAGCTACCAGATGCTGCAACTGCTGCGCGGGCTGGGGGACTTGAATCTCGTCGGAGCGGATCTCGTTGAGGTCTCACCGCCGTTCGATTCACAACACATCACCGCCATCTTGGCCGCGAACCTGGTGTTTGAGTTACTCTCTCTGATGGCTCGCAAAACCACGAAGTGAATTTGAAGACCATGCACATCATTCTTTTTGACATCGACGGAACACTGCTGCACTCCGGAGGCGCAGGGCAGGGGGGCATCGAGCGCGCGTTAGAGTTGGCGTTCGGAGTCACGGCTCCGACAGATGGCATTCCGACAGCGGGACGAACCGATCGCGGGATTGGTCGCGACCTGATTCGGTTTCACGGGCTGGAAGAATCCGATTCGACGCACGCTCGGTTGCAGGAGACGTATCTGAAAGTGCTGCCGGAAGAATTGGCCCGACGACAGGGGACCGTCTATCCCGGCGTGCGCGAGTTGCTCGTTCGATTGAGTGAGCGAGAGGACGTGCGGTTGGGATTGCTCACCGGCAACTACCGGGAGGCGGCGTGGCAGAAGCTGCGGCACTTCGGTTTGGCGAAGCATTTTTCGTTCGGTGGCTTCGGCGACGATCACGCCGATCGCGATGACGTTGCGCGGCAAGCGCTGATGGCAGCGGCTGAGCATCATGCTCAGGAGACGATCAATCGCGAGAAGTTGTGGGTCATCGGCGATACGCCGGCGGATGTCCGCTGCGGCCGAGCCATTGGGGCGCGAGTCATTGCCGTCGCGACCGGGTTGTATTCGATCGAGGAACTCAGGACGTCTGAACCGGATCATCTCTTCGCCGACTTCGCCGATGTGGAATCGGTACTGTCGCTGTGGTCGGAATGAGCGAAGTTGGTGTTCCGTTTTTCTCCCTCTCTCTTTGGGAGAGGGTTGGGGTGAGGGAGTCGATCGTTCATGAATCCCTCATCCGGCCTTCGGCCACCTTCTCCCAATGGGAGAAGGGTCGGATTGGGGCCGTGTCGGGCGTTGTGCGTTGGCGCGGCTGATTGACACTCTTTGGGGGCCTCATACAATCGCCCGTTTTCCCGTAGCCAATTTCAGGGGTTTTCCGTGGACGCAGCGATCCAAAAAGCGAAGGTGCTGATCGAGGCACTGGCTTGGATTCGCCGGTTCCGGGGCAAGCACGTCGTCATCAAACTGGGAGGCAGTGCGCTCGAAGAACGAGACGCCGTGCGCAGTTTTTTGACGGATGTGATCTTCCTGCAATCGGTCGGGCTGCGGCCGATCTTGGTGCATGGGGGCGGCAAGGACATCGACAAGGCGATGGCGACGGCGGGCATCACGCCTCGCAAGGTGCAAGGTCGACGATACACCGACGCCGCGACGCTGGAGATCGTCGCGAATGTGCTGGCTGGAGACATCTGTGGCGGACTCGTCAACGAGATTCGTCAGCAAGGGGGTAACGCGATCGGGCTGAGCTATCGGACTCAGAATTGCCTGATCGGGAAGAAGCTCGAACTCCCCAGCAGCGATGGGCCGGTGGACCTCGGCTTCGTCGGCGAGGTGATTGACATCGACCGTGGGTTTCTGGAAGACGTCTGCTCGGCGGGGATCATTCCGGTGGTGCCGTCCGTCGCGGTTGATGCGTCCGGTCAGTTGCTCAACGTCAATGCGGACACGGCGGCGGCGGCGATCGCTCGGATTTTGAAGTCCGAGAAATTGGTCTTCGTCAGCGACGTGCCGGGGATCTTTTTGGATCGGCACAACCCGTCGACGTTGCAGTCGCATCTGACGGCGGTGCGTTGTCGCGAACTGATCCGCGAAGGCATCATCGACGCCGGGATGGTGCCGAAGGTCGAAGCCGCGCTGGACGCGCTGCAAGCCGGCGTCGGTAAGGTTCACGTCGTGGACGGCCGCATGCCGCACTCGGTGCTGTTGGAGATTTATTCCGACACGGGCGTGGGCACGGAGATCGTGTTGTAGCTTGGGTGGAAGTGCTCGCCATCCGCCTTTGGTTTTTCCGTTGATGAGTGTTTTGTTTTTGTTTGAAACCGCGAAGGAGTTTCCCGTGGACGCCGCAGCGACTCGAAGTAGTGCTCAGACCATCGAACAGTTCGAGAAGTTCGTGATCCCGAACTATCGCCGCTATCCGATCAGTCTGGTGCGCGGCGAAGGCTCGTACGTTTGGGACGCCGAAGGGAAGCGGTATCTCGATCTGTTTCCCGGCTGGGGCTGCAACATTCTCGGCTACTGTCCTCCGCGAGTCGTCCGCGCGATTCAAGAGCAGGTCACGAAGCTGATTCACATCCCGAACACTTGGTACACCGAGGCTCAGGGTGATTTCGCCGAGATGCTCTCGACGCGTGGCTTCGGCAAGGCGTTCTTCTGCAACAGCGGCGCGGAGGCGAACGAGGCGGCGATCAAGCTGGCTCGGCTGCATGCGCGCGACGGGCGGTACAAGGTCATCAGCTTCGAGAACAGCTTTCACGGCCGCACATTCGCGACGGTGACGGCGACGGCTCAGCCGAAGTACCACGAAGGACTCGGCCCGCTGCTGGCGGGATTTCGATACGCCCCGCACAACGATCTCGACGCGGTCGCGAAGCTGCTCGATCGCGAGACCTGCGCGATCCTCATTGAGCCGGTGCAGGGTGAGGGTGGCATCAATCTCCCGATGGAAGGCTATCTGCAAGGACTGCGACGGCTGGCGGACGAGAACGGTTGCCTGTTGATCTTCGACGAAGTGCAGACCTGCATGGGCCGCACCGGAACGTGGTACGGCTACCAACAATTTGGAGTGCAGCCGGACGTCATCTCGCTGGCGAAAGGAATTGCTGGCGGCGTCGCGGCTGGCGCGATCCTGTGCAAGAACGAACTCGCACCCGATCTGCGTCCCGGCATGCATGCCAGCACATTCGGCGGCAACCCACTGGCAATGGCGGCCGGCGTCGCGACGATTCAAACGATCGAAGAGGAAGGCTTGCTGGCCAACTGCCAAGCGATGTCCGACCGCTTCCGCTCGCACTTGGAGAAGCTCAAGGCCGAACTACCAATCATCTCGCAACTGCGAATTCGTGGAATGATGATCGGCCTCGACCTGAGCATTCCGTCCACACCAGCCGTCGCCAAGTGCATGGAACGGGGGCTGCTGATCAACGCCACTCACGACACGGTCGTTCGCCTGCTGCCGCCGCTGAATGTCACGGCCGAACAAGTCGACGAAGGCTGCGACGTGCTGGCGACGGTATTGCGAGAAATGGCGAATGAAGCGTCATGAAACTTCCAATTTCCAAAAACCCAATGTCCAAGGAATGTCCAATGACAAAGCACCAATGACCAAAATGAGCAGTGATCAAATCCGAATACAGATTTTTGGGATTGGGATTTGGTCATTCCTTGGACATTGGGTTTTGGAGATTGGGACTTCTTGATCGGCACCTGCAGCTTGCCTCGATCAGCCATGAAACATCTCACCTCACTTTTGAATCTATCCGTGGACGACGTCCACGCGATCCTGGCGAAGTCGCACGAATTGAAGGCTGGCTGGAAACGCGGAGATCGTCCGGCGTTGTTGCAAGGCTGCTATCTGACGCAGGTCTTCGAGAAGCCGTCGCTGCGCACGCGGGTCAGCTTTGATGCCGCGATGGCCCAGCTCGGCGGGACTGGGAATTTTCTAAGTGGCCAGGACGCGGGACTCAGCGGTCGTGAAGCATTGGCCGATGTGGCTCGCGTCATCAGCGGCTATTCGGATGCGGTCGTGCTGCGTACGTTCTCGCAAAAGTTGATCGAGGATTTCGCGTCGTTCGCTCACTGTCCGGTCATCAATGGCTTGTCGGATGACGATCATCCCTGCCAAGCCTTGACCGACATCATGACTCTGCAAGAGCAGTGGGGAGACGTGAAGGGGAAGCGGCTGGTCTTCGTCGGTGACGGCAACAACGTCGCTGCGTCGCTGGCAATGATCACGTCGATGCTGGGGATGTCGATGATCGTCTGTGCTCCGCGCGATTTTGAACTGGAAGAAAGCCTGCTGCAGGCGATTCGCCTGGAATATCCGTTGGCCGACATCGAGCAAACCGTGGACTTGAACCTGGCGATGGCGAACGCCGATGTCGTCTACACCGACGTGTGGGCCAGCATGGGGCAAGAGTCCGAAGCTGACAAACGCAGCCGCATTTTCTTCCCGTATCAAGTCAATGCACGGGCGATGGCGAAGGCTCCAAGAGGCTGCTTGTTCATGCACGACCTGCCGGCTCGACGAGGCAAGGAAGTCACCGACGAGGTCATCGATGGCCCCCAAAGCATCGTCTTCCAACAGGCCGAGAATCGTATGCATCTCGCCAAAGGCTTGTTGGTCTGGCTGCTCGGTTGAAGCCGTCGCTTGCGGCTTGATCCAAACGCCAAATACGCTGTCCGCCGATGCCTTCCAAGGAACGGTCCATGACTCAAGACGATCACGACATCGACCCCAACACGCTCGAACGAGACGACAAGATCATCACCACGGCGCTCAATTGGTCGCTGATCGTGTTGGTTTTGCTGGGAGCGGTTGGTGGTGCAGCCGCCTATTGGTATTTGCGAAAACCGGTTGCGGTCGTTGTGCCTTCGCCTCCGCCGCCTGCCCCTCCGCCCCCTCGCGTGAAGTTGGAAACTCCGGAGATTCTCTTCACCGACATCACCGTCGAGTCTGGCATCAAGTTCGTGCATGAGAATGGAGCCTACGGCGACAAGCTGTTGCCGGAAACGATGGGCAGCGGCTGTGCGTTCTGCGATTACGACGGAGACGGGGATCAAGATATCGTCTTCGTCAACTCATGCCGCTGGTCGTGGGATCCGCGCGACCTCGGCAAGGATCGGCCACAGCCGACTCAGGCGGTGTATCGCAACGACGGAGAGTGCCGATTTACCGAAGTGACCAAAGAGGTCGGGCTTGATGTCACCTTTTACGGCATGGGTGTCGCCTGCGGAGACTACGACAACGACGGCGACACGGATTTGTTTTTCACGGCGGTCGGCCAGAATCGGCTGTTCCGCAACGACGGTGGCAAGTTCTTCGACGTGACCGGCGACGCCGGAGTCGGCGGCGTCGATTCGCAGTGGAGTACTGGTGCCGGCTGGCTCGATTTCGACAACGATGGCGATCTCGATCTGTTCGTCACCAACTACATCGAGTGGTCCAAGAAGAGTGACCTTTCCAAGAATTTTACGCTGACTGGCGGTGGACGCGGCTACGGCCGGCCACAGCAGTTTCAAGGGGTCTATCCGTATCTGTATCGCAACGAGGGCGGCGGAAAATTTGTCGATGTCTCGAAAGAAGCCGGCATCCAAATCCTGAATGCCGCCTCGAATGAGCCGACCGCCAAGTCGTTGGGCATCACCTTCGCCGATCTGGATACCGATGGCCGCCTGGACGTCGTGATCGCCAACGACACGGTGCAGAATTTCTTGTTTCACAACCTGGGCGATCACTTCGAGGAAGTTGGGGTGTCGTCCGGAATCGCATTCGACCATCAAGGTGAAGCGCGCGGAGCGATGGGGATCGACACGGCCTGGTTTCGCAACAGTCCCGCGCTGGGCATCGCGATCGGCAATTTTGCGAACGAAATGACGGCACTGTACGTCACCAAGTCAAACGATCTGCAATTTCGCGACGAAGCGGTCTCGAACGCGCTGGGGCCGGCCTCGCGGCTGGAACTGAAGTTCGGAGTGCTCTTCGCGGATCTTGATCTCGACAGCCGCCAAGACTTATTCAGCGCGAATGGGCACCTGGAAATCGAAATCCACAAGGTTCAGGCGAGCCAGCATTACGAACAGTCGCCACACCTGTTCTGGAATTGTGGCCCCGAACACGGGAACGAGTTCGAGCTGGTCCCGTTGGCCAAGTGCGGCAGCGATTTCATGAAGCCCAGCGTCGGCCGCGGCGCGGCGTATGCCGACATCGACGGCGACGGAGATCTCGACTTGCTGATCGCCAACAGCGGGCAAGCACCGCGGTTGCTCCGCAACGATCAGAAATCTGGCCACCATTGGGTGAGACTGCAATTGACCGGAGGAGGGAAATCCAACCGCGACGGGATCGGAGCGGTGATCGAACTGCGCTGCGGCGACGTGACACAACGCCGCCAAGTCATGCCGACGCGAAGCTACCTCTCTCAGGTCGAGTTGCCGGTGACGTTCGGTCTCGGCAAGTCCGAGCAAATCGACTCCGCCCGAATCCGCTGGCCGGATGGCTCAACGCAGGAGTTGACGGGGCTGAAGATCGATCAGACGCATCGGGTGCGACAGTCGGATTGACTGTAGCCCGACTTCTCGTGGGTCGGTCGATTGTGACGTTGGCTCGAATGATCCAGGCCACAAGGGCCTGGGCGACAGGATTCGGCGCGGTCAGGCACCCGCGCGATCAGAGGCGGAAGTGGAACGTCGTCTTAATGTAGCGCCAGATCCAGTCCCACACCGAACGATGGCCGACTGAAAAACGAGCACAGCCGCGCATGCCGGAGCGGAGCAGCGGGATGTCTTCTTCGAGCAGGACTGTTGTCTGATATGCGGCACTGACGAGCTTTTCGCGGCCTTGCTCGTCGGTCGTCGTGGGAACTTGGCCACCGAGTTTGTTCGAGAGGAGTTGCGGCACGAATTGCAAATCGCGGTCAGAAATCTTTTCGACTTTGCCGACGTAGGTTTTGGCGGCCAGCGAGTCGAATTTCAATTCGACAGCCGTGCCAATGTCGATGTCGTTGCGGTCCTTCTGATCGACAAGCAGCGTGGCTTGGAATTTGTCGTCCGGTGCGATGCTACAGACGTGTGTGCGTTCTTCGAGAAAACTGTCGCGGTTTCTGGATTGCAAGGGGGTGCCGTGCCAAGCAGCGAGTTGCAGACGGCTCTCGTCGGCCTTGGGTTCTGGTGTCGACGGCGGAGCGATGACCACACCGTTGCACGGAGCGTCGATTTTCAATTGCGCGAGCTGATGCTCGTACTCGGCGAGCTGCTCTCTGACAGTCCTCAGCTTCTCTTTGGCGACCTCTTCCTCGGCAATCGATCCGGTGGCATGATGCACTCGAATCTCCGCTTGGGTCACGCGGAGTTGGACTTCCATCTCCCGCTTCTTGTCGTCTTTTTCGGGATTCTCCAGATCGACGAGCGGATCTCTTTCTTGGACACGCTGCCCCTCGGCGACGTACTGCTCGCGCAGGAAGCCGGGCGTGGTCGAATAGACGTGCTGCACGTCGTGCGGTTCGACGATGAACATCGCCTCGACGTGCCAGGGAATCGGCACGAACAGTCCCACGCCAAGGAGGGTCACGAGTACCGTACTAGTCGCGATCATTTTGGGACGGCTCATGGGTTCGATCCTTGGAGCGGTGATCATCTGGTAGAGGTTGTAAAACATCGAGTAAATGATGCCAGCAAACGAGAACACGGCCATCGTGATCCCCAGGCTTTGCAAGTCATACGGCTTCAGCACGGTATAGAAAAACGTCAGAATCGCCGCCATCACGAAGATGCGATAAATGTTCGCCGTGACTGCGAAGACAATGAACCAGAATTTGCCAGTCTCCGGCATGAACGGGTCCGGCTTCGCCTCGATCCCCAGGCAGTACCACGCGAAGCTCTCGCGCATTAGCTTGTCCGCCTTGGGCCGCATGTTCGGGATTTCGAGGAAGTCCGCCAGCATGTAGTAGCCGTCGAACCGCATCAGCGGGTTCGCGTTGAAGATCACCGTCGTGATCGAAGTCACGAAGAAGATGTTCAAGCACAGGTGATGCATCAATCCGGTATCGGTGTAGGCCCAGAAGAAGATCGCAAAGCCGGAGATAATCGCTTCGATGTACATGCCGGCCGCGCCGATCATGATCCGCTTCCACTTGTTCTTCAGCGTCCAACTGTCGGAGACGTCGCAGTACAAGCAGGGGCTGAAGCAGAGCAGCATCACTCCCATTTCGTGACATTCGCCGCCGTAAACTTTGCAGCTCAGCCCGTGACCGAATTCGTGGCAAATCTTGCAGACGGCCAACGTGAGCCACAGATACATCATGTTGGGCCAGCCGAAGAACTGCTGGAACTCCGGGATTTGATCGGTGAAGTCGTTGAACCGCGTCCCCAGCATCACCCACGAGGCGACGCAGAACAGCGTCATCACG
The DNA here is from genome assembly GCA_005798445.1 of Planctomyces sp. Taxonomy (GTDB): domain Bacteria; phylum Planctomycetota; class Planctomycetia; order Planctomycetales; family Planctomycetaceae; genus SXKJ01. Next base: position 13,406 of record SYJG01000084.1, on the reverse strand, counting down.
ATCAGTCCCCACGGCTTGAACAGCCAGCCGAACAGCGGGTCGAGAAACGTCAGTGTGCGTTCCGGATCCCAGCCGGGCAGCCGCAGGTACAGCAAGCTGCGGAGCGTCTGCCAAATCTTTTTGCGAAAATTGTCCTTTTTCTGCTTGAGCAGCGCGGCCCCCTGACCCATGCGATTGCTGTGAACGAGGCCTTTCTCGTGCAGATCGGTGATCAGGTGCTGGATGTCGCTCAGTTGCAGCCGCACGGTGGGCAGGATGCGGAGCAGTTCATCGCGGACTTCTTCCAAGCTCCGTTTGCCGTTGAGCAGAAACAAGACCTCGTGTTGTTCGGTTTGCAGCCGGTAGTACTTCAAACCGACCGGCTCTTTGACGACCCAGTAGGCGACTCCTTGATACTCGATGCGCTCGATTCGCAAGTCAGGCCGAACCTGCAACGGAATCGGCCGTTGATTCGACGGAGTCAGCGACGATTGAGCAGGATTACCGGCGATCGACATGAGCGGTCAGTTTCTTCTCGTAGCCCGACCCCTTGTGGGTCGGATGATCTTCTTGCGGGCGAATCCTCCAGGCCACAAGGGCCTGGGCTACCTGATTCGGGCTTACTGGAAATGGCTGCTCGCGCAACGTCATTCTTTCGAGCCACCCGTCTGTTTGATGCCAGACGCAGCGGGTGCCTTCTTCGCAGTGCCAGCAGCACGTCGGCCGTGCTTGATCGTCATCTTGGCGTACAAGCCTTCGATCAGTTTCTCGTCGGGATTTTGGACCTCGGCCCAAATGCGAGCACGGTGAGTCACGTTGCTGACCGTCGGATCGATGGAATACATCTTCCCGTGGAACACTTCCTTTTCGATTTCCAAGTCGCGATCCGGGATGTCGATCTGCACTTCCACGGGGTCGCCACGTTTCACGCTCCACAGATCTTCAACCGGCAGATACCCCTCGACTTTCACGATTCGCGTGCTGACGAGTTCCAGAATCGGCGTCCCTTGCGTGACCGATTCTCCCTTATGCTTGAGAACTTTTCGGACTTTTCCGTCGAACGGGGCTTCGATTCGGCAGCTCTTCAGTTCGGCTGCGGCCTTCTCCATTTCCGCCTTGGCGACATGCTGTTCATGTTCCGCTTGTTCGCCTTGCAGAATGCCTTTCTCAAAATTGAGCCGGGCACGATCGACCTCGGTAGCGATAATCGTATCACGGAGCTTACGGTTGGCCTCCAGCATCCTTTCCAATTCGGCTTTGGCGACAGCGGCTGACTTTTCCGCGAACCGTTTGTTGACGTCATTTTCCGCTTTCAACTTGGAGACGTTGTAGAGCGCCACCAGCGCATCATCTTTCAGGAAGACGATCTCTTGATCCTTGCGGACGTCGTCACCTTCCCTCGGTTCGACAAACGAGATTAGCCCCGGCCGGTCGCTCGCCAAAGTGACGCTGTGCAGCAATTTGACCGAGCACTTCGGCAACGTGACTTGACCGGCAATCGAGCGATCGACTTGCTCTTCCGGGTCCGAATCATCGAGTTGCGGAGTCGTGCTGGCCCGCAATCGCGGGGTCTGATTCTGCCATGCTTGCGTGAAATTGTTGCTGGCGACGAATAAGCCCATCGACAGCGCCGCAGCCGTCAGCCAAGGCCACTTGGAAGTAAAAACACGCATCGGAAACTCCTTCGGACCCGCGATGTCAAAAATTCATGGAATTGCACCAGGACCGCAGTCTAGCCGTGACCACGAAACGTGGGAACGCGAGGTTTCACACGTTTTTCGCCGACGACCGGCGGATCGAAGGGTGGCACAGCTTGCTTCAAGCGGTGTGCGAAGCATCGGAAATTCTGTGAGCGGCGATCAATGACTCATGGGCGCTCATATTGAGAATTCCGCCAACTCCAAGTTTCCATTTCCTACGGCACACAGCTTGAAGCAAGCTGTGCCACCCAATTGAATTCGAGTCACGGAGTGACTCGACTACTTTCGCCGAAGCAGTACAGATGCCCGTTCGTCCGCAAGTAGATGCGGTTATCGACGAGCGCCGGTGTCGCGAACGATTTCTCGCCGAACTCGGCTGTGTGCAGCGTGCGGCATTCACGGTCGGCGCTGAGCACCGTCAGCCGGCCTTCCTCGTCGATCAAAAAGACCTTGCCGTCCCCCGCGACCGGTGAGCTGTAGTACTCGTCGGTCCCGGAGGCTCGGCCTTTGTTGACGTGCGCGCCGGTCTTCGCGTCGATGCAGGAGAAGATACCGCCGTCTTTGATCGTGAAGACGAAGTCCCCGAACGACACCGGCGACGAACAAAACGGGACCAGCTTGCGCTGCTTCCAGAGCAGATGCGTTTCGGTCGCCTCGCCGTTCGCCCCCGGCTTGATCGCGACGATCGAGTTTTGCCCCTGCTCGAACAGCGAGCGGAAGTATTCGTACTCCGCCTCGGTGACCGAGCCGTCCTTGTTCCGATCCACCTGCGGGAAGCGTTGCTTGATGTCTCCTTTCGGGAGTTCGTCGTTCTCGAACGTGCCGTTGTTGTTCTTGTCGACCTCCTTCTTGATGACCGCGAACGGCTCGACCGAGATTCGTTCGGTCTCTTCGCCGCCGGCCGCCCAGCCGCCGGCGATCAGCGTTCCCGATTCCGTTAGCAGCGGGCTGATCGAGACCATCCGCGAGATGCCGCGCACCGTCCAAAGTTCCTTGCCGGTCTCGAAGTCGTAGCCGACGACTCGCAGCGTCGCCGCCACGATGATCTGCTTCTTGCCGTTCACCGTCCAAATCAGCGGCGTGCAGTAGTTCCGAGGAAACTCGGCTCGATCCGTTCGCCAAATTTCTTTGCCCGTCTTCTTGTTGTACGCCGCGAGGAACGAATCGGTGTCGTGGTCCTGGCAGACGATGACTCGGTCATCCACGATCTGCGGCGAACTGCCGGCTCCGAACTCGTTCTTGAACGGCCCCATCGGGACACGCCATTGTTCCTTGCCGTCGCGGTCGTAGCAAAACAGCCCGCAGCTTCCGAACAGCGAGACGACTCGCTCGCCGTCCGTCGTCGGGCTGCACTGAGCGTGACTGCCGATCCCATGCACCGATTCGAGTTTCTCGTGCGGAGCGACCTTCTCCCACAACGTCTTGCCGGTCGCGCGGTCGAGCGCGATTGTCACGAGCTGCTTGTCCTTCTCGGCCGTCACATAAATTCGATCGCTGACCACGACCGGCGACGAATGTCCCGGAGCCAAGTCGATCTTCCAGACGACGTGTTTATCTGGCCCGATCTCCGTCGGCAGCTTCGATCCCGCCGCCGCCCGACCGCTGTTCTCGCCTCGGAACCGCGACCAAACCTCAGCGGCATTCGCTTGAGCCACAGCGATCATCAGCAGACACACGGCAAACAGTTGCAACCGCCTCATGGAAGACCTCCGCGTTGATTGGAAAACCGGTCGAGGGTCGGCATGATGAGACAGCCCCACGTCGCAGAGCAAGCTTGCGGCCATCCGCGCTCGGCGCGGGTCTCCCGACCCCGCCGAAATCTTGGACCGTAGGTCTCCATTCCGGTGCTGAATCATTGGAGACCTTCGGTCGCAAAAAGCGGCGGGGTCAGGAGACCCGCGCCGAGCGGGAAACGCAGCACCGAGTCCAAGGAACCCCCATGACCACCGCATGCCGACTGCGCGAACTCCTCGCCCGACCGGGCATCATCAAGACGCTCGCGCCGCACGACGTCTTCACCGCGCGTCTGCTCGAACAGGCCGGCGGCGAGATGCTATTTCTCGGCGGCTTCGGAGTCTCGGCCAGCGTTTTCGGTTGGCCGGATGTCGGCCTCGTCACGCTGTCCGAGATGACCGAAGCTGTTCGTCGCATGGCCGCGCGAATCAGCATTCCGCTCGTCGCCGACGGAGACACCGGCCACGGCGATCTGCACAACGTCGCCCGCACCGTCCGCGACTTCGAGCAAGCCGGAGCCGCCGGCATCCTGCTCGAAGATCAAGTCAGCCCGAAGCGCTGCGGCCACTTCGCCGGCAAGCAAGTCATCCCCGCCGACGAGATGCTCAAGAAGCTGCGTGTTGCTCTCGATGCACGCCGCGACCCCGACTTTGTGATCTTCGCCCGAACCGACGCACGAGCCGTCGAAGGACTCGACGCCGCCATCGAACGAGCCTGCCGTTACGGCGAACTCGGAGCGGACGTCTGCTTCGTCGAAGCCCCTCGCAGCCGCGACGAACTTGTCCGCATCGCTCGCGAGGTGCCGTATCCGCAACTCGCCAACATGCTGCTCGGCGGAGTCACCCCGATCCTCGGCGCGGACGAACTGCAACAGCTCGGTTTCAAGATCATGGTCGATCCCGTCGCCACGCTGCTGGCCACCGGCTCGGTCGTTCGACAGCTTGCGAAGACGCTGTCCCGCGAAGGCCGAATCGACTTTCTTGCCGACGAACTGCTGAGCTTCGACGACGTCAAACAAGTCCTCGGCCTGTCGGAGTTCACGTCGCCGTCACAAACGTAGTCGCCTCGTTCCACGAGGCGAAGCTGCAATGCGAAACGGACACCGAAGCCAAAGGCTCCGCCTCGTGGAACAAGGCGGCTACGTTCGCACGACCGGCCGCAGTGGCCGAGTCAGCGCGTACCACAGATAGCCGACGCACTCGCGAGCGAAGTAGTACGGCTCCAGCAACAACCGGCGGCTCATGCGAGCGGGAACCGTGACGGCTGCGATCCCCTGTTCCTCAAACAGCAGCTTGCAGCGAGCCAGATGAAAATAATGGCTGACCACCAGCGCCGACGTCAGCCGGTGTTCCGCCATCAACCGCCGAGCATTCCGAGCGGTCGCCAACGTGTTGACCCCATCAGGATCGACCAGCAGTCGGTCAGCCGGCAGCCCCGCTTCAATCAAGTAGCCGCGCATCGCAGTCGCCTCGTTGATCCCCTCGACGCCGGTCGCACCGCTCACCAGCACGAATCGGACTCGCCCTTCACGAAAGAATTCCGCCGCCGTGTCGAGCCGATCGGACAATGCCAGCGACAGCGAGCCGTCGGAGAACACCTTTGCTCCCAAGACGATGGCCACGTCGGCATCGCGCCGGTAATCAGTCGAGCCGAACGTCAGCACATGCAGTGCGATCATCAGCACTTGACCGAAGCCCATGCCAACGATCGTCAGCAAGTTTGCGAGCCAATTTCGCTCACGGTCAATCGCGGTCGTTCGACACAGCAGCCAAACATCGGCCAACAAAACGGCGAGCACTCCCAGGCTCAGCGGTACTGGCAGTGACGACACAATCTCCCTTCGCGACATCACGCGAAAGAACACGAACGCATCGAACGCCGAACGAAGTGCCAGAACAATCAACCCGCAACAAACCGCGCGACGCCAACGAGTCGGCGGCTCGCGCATCAACACTCCCGCAGCCGCGAACCCCAGCAAAACCACCAGCAGCGAGTTCCACACGACCGAGGCCCACTCGCCGTTTCCCAGCGGATTGCTGATCCAAACACACGGTTCCGCCGCCCGTTGCCATCGCAATGCAGACAAGGCCGACGCGAACGACGTCAGTGCGACGATCAAACTCGCCCCCGGCAAACACGAGCGACCGCACACGCTCATCAGCCTCCGTAACTTCATCGCACGTCCTTTTGCTTGGCAACCCACTTGCCGATCGTCGTCGCAGTGTCTTCAATGTCCCCATGCCGACGCCACCGTCCGACACGCCTGCCCCACCGAACCGGCCCCGCAGAGGCCGGTGGTTGATTGTTTTGGTCGCGTTCGCCGGACTGATCTGGTCGTTGCCGAGACCGCTGCTGCACGACGTCGTGGTCGAGACCGCCGATGATTCTTCGACATCCCCGCGCGGACGACTCGCCTTCCGCACGTCCGAGTTGCTCGGCGAGTTCTCTGGCAAGGGAACGCTCGCCGACGAGACCGAACTCTCCGGACCCTGCTTCGCCGATGACGGCCAGACGTTGTACTTCTCGCGAGCACGCCCCGGTCAGAAAGCGGACATCGTTCGCTCGACGCTCGGCGAAGAACGTTGGTCGAAACCGGAGTCCGTGCGCGAACTCAACAGCGTCGATGACGACCGCCGTCTGACGCTCTCCGCCGACGGACGAATCGCTGTCCTCGCCTCGAATCGTTCTGCAGGTCACGGCGGCTTCGACCTCTACGAATCGACGAACGACGGCCGCCGCTGGTCGAAGCCTCGCAATGCCGGAACGACGATCAACACCGACGCCGCCGAGTTCGACCCAGCCCTCGCGCCGGATGGGCTGACGATGTATTTTGTCCGCGTCGCGCCGGGCGAAAAGGCGGACCTGTTTGTCACGCGGCGAGAGTCGCTCGACGCCGCGTGGTCAGCACCGCAGTCAGTTGAGTCAGTCAACTCGCCAGAATTCCACGAGCGCAGCCCGGCGGTCTCTCCGGACGGAAGCTGGTTGTTGTTCGCCTCGAATCGTGGCGGCCGATCCAGCGAACCGGCTCCGTTCAACTTCTTTCGAGCACCTCTGCGTGACGGCCAAGTCGGCGCGGCCGAGCGGATTCGTGACGGCATCGCGTCCGACGTGGACGATCTCGACGCCACGTTCGCACCGGACGGTCGCTCGCTGGCATTCGTCAGCAAGCGTGACGGGCCGAAGCAGATTTTTCTGTCGCGCGGCGAGTTCGTCGTTACGCGACTGGCGATCAGCACCGCGCACCTTGAACTCTTCGGCCCAGCGAAATGGGGTGTCCCAGTCGTTGGACTCGTGTTGTTCCTCCTCGTGTGGCGCTGGTCTCGTCGAGCAATTCCTGTCGCAGTCGTCGCCGCACCCGTGACTCGTCCGGCGACCGCCGCGCCGAAACGCAGTGAGCCGCCGAAAAATCCGCTCGCCAGTTGGACGATCACGGCACCAACGGAAGCGCCCCCAGCCCCCAAGCCGATGAACCCGTTGGTCGCCTCGGCGAAGCTCAGCAGCGAACCCGCGCCGGCGTCCGTTGTGCCGCTGAAGCCGGAACCGGCTCGACCGAGACGTCGCCGCTTGGCGGTTGCCACCATCGTGATTGCTGCCGGATTGTTGTTCGCGTTCCGAACCACGATTTGGAACTCATCGCGTCCCTCGACAGACCCGTTGCCGGTGTTCGACGCCGACAGCTTGGCCGTCGCGACGTTTCTCGATCTCGACCTCACTCGTGCAATCGAGTTGCCGAAGTTCGACCGTTTCGACACGTTGTCAAAGAGTGCTCCGCAGCCGATCGCGCCCCCATCCGACACGGTCGCGCTGCGACCCGCGGCGCGCTGGCCCACCGATCGAATGACCGTCCGCCAACGCTTTGAGGTCGCTCGTCTCGCCGACATCGACCCGCCGCCAAGCAAATCAACGCGGCTCGCAGTTCTCGCGCGACAACCACTTCCGGCGGATCTGACGCGACCGATCACACGGCCCGCCGAAACAACCACACTCACTGCGGTCGTCGCTGAACCAGAGAAGCCGCAAACGGTCGCACCGACGAGCACCGCGCAGCAAACCTTCGTCCCCTCCGCAACCGAGCGAACAGCCGTCCGACCTGCGGTCGCAAATCAAGCCGCGCTGCGTGCTCCGGCCGCGCGAGTCACTCAACTCGCGGCAACTTCCGCCGAGTCGATTGCCAACGTGTCTCGACCGACCCCGCTGGCACGCAACGGCGCGGCAAGCCGAGTCGTCATTCCGAGCCAGTTCACTGAACCACAAGCGTTGACCGCACTGACTGCGATCGTCCCGATCGAATCACCCTTGCCGAATCAACCAGTCAGCGTCCCGCGCAGCGAACCGGTTCCGATCGGCAAGCCGAGCAACCCCAACGAGGTCGCTGCTCGGCCACTGCTGCCGCCGAGTCGCACGGTCTCCAACGTCGCCGGCTCAACGGCAAGTACCCCGACCACGAATGCACCAACGACACAACTTCCCACGAAGTCGACCGCCGTCCCCAAAGCCGCAACGTTGACCGAAGAGGTCGCGCTCCCCGCAACTAGCACGACGCCGGAAGCGAGCAACTCGATTGCGACCAGCACTCCGCCGCGCGTCGAAAGTCCGGGACCGCAACCCAATCTGCCGACGACGTTGCTCACCACGAATCCCGCTCGCACCGACCCCGCAACGCTCCGCAGCCCCAGCCGCATTGAATCCGCCGAGTCGCCTGCACGCTCGCTGGAAAGTCGAACCGCGATGACGATCGTTCGCCGAGACTCGCCGTTGCCGATCATCGCCGCTGCCGCCGCCGAAAGCGTGCCAGGACCAATGCCCGGCAACCCGGCGATCCTGTTGACCTCCTCGACCATGCTGGTTGAGTTGCTCACCTCCGCGACGCTGACGCCGCTGCCTCGCACTGAATCGCCCGGTCCGACAACAGCCGTCGCCTCGTCATCAGCCAGCACATTCGCTCGCTGGTTGTCACGCGTGGCACCGCTGTCCGCTCTCGGCAACACTCGCACGGAAAGCGAACCGCGCTCGCTGTCATCTGCCACGACGATCCCGCGTCAAACGCGAGTACTCTCGCCCGCCGAATTACCAGAGGTTCCGTGAAGCCAATTGCCACCCCCACCGGGCTTGCCCCGGTGGTTCATTGGCCTCCGCACTACTGAAACTCTCGGTGTTTTTCGTAGTGCGAAAGCCAACGAGCCACCGGGACAAGCCCATTGGTATCTACACAACTCGAAATGGTCGGCATTTTCACCACCTTTGCGCTCTTCGCTTCTCTGCGGTAAAAGTGACAGAAACTGCTTTTTTACCGCAGAGAAGCGAAGAGCGCAGAGATCTGGCGGACAAGTTTTCATGAGGTTCGTAGAGTTGTGTAGATACCAATGGGACAAGCCCGGTCGTGAGAGTACCCACCTCACCCTATCACCAGCGACCGATCAATGCCCGCGACGTTCGGACAACCACTCGCGAGCATCGCGCTGACTAACTCTTCGCGCAGCAGTTCCAGAATCGTCGAGACTCCCGCTTCGCCGTCCGCCGCCAACGCCCAGGCGTAGGGGCGGCCGATCAGCACGGCTTTCGCTCCGAGCGCGAGCGCCTTCAACACGTCTGTGCCGCGACGAACGCCGCTGTCGAGCAGCACCTCCGCCTTGCCGTTGACCGCCGCGACGATCTGCGGCAACTGGTCGATGCTCGCCGGAACGCCGTCGAGCCGACGGCCTCCGTGATTTGAGACGACGATTCCATCCAGCCCAATCGCGACCGCCTTCTTCGCGTCGTCCGCACGGAGCACTCCTTTGACGAGCAGCGGCAGCTTCGTGATCGAGCGCAGCCAATCGAAGGCGTTCCACGACAGTGTCAAATCCCACGCCTGATCGTTGAACGCCAACAACTGCTCGTAGGTCATCCGCTCGGAGAGGTCGAAGCCGATGTCGCTCAGATGCTTTCGCAGCGCCGGCTCCGGCAGCGTGAAGCGATTCCGTTTGTCGGCGTCTTTGCGCTCGCCGAGATCGACGGTCAACACAATCGCTTTGAAACCGGATCGCTCGGCACGCTCGACCAATCGCTTCGCGACCGCGCGATCCTTCGGCATGTAAAGTTGAAACCACTTTGGACCGGAGCTGGCCGCTGCGACCTCCTCGACGCTGTGCCCGACGCTGCTGCTGACTCCGAGAATCGTCTTCGCTTTCGCCGCCGCGCGAGCCGACGCGAGTGCTCCTTGCGGGTGATACAGACTCTGTCCCGCGACCGGAGCCAGCAAGATCGGCAACGCGATCGGCTGCTTGAGCACGGTCGTTGCCGTATCGATCTCGGCCACGCCGGTCAGCAGCGGAGGCAGTAATCGCAGTCTTTGAAATGCGGCGACGTTGTCTCGCAGCGTGACTTCGTCGGTCGAGCCAGTCGTGATGTAGTCGTACGTCGCCGGAGGCAGCGCGGCCTTCGCGAGTTCTTGAAAGTCGGTGACGTTCACCGGTTCGATCGCACGCGGGTTCGGCGGAACGCCAGTATTTGGCACCGCTCTGGCGGAAGCTTGAACAAGCTCGTCATCCGCTTGCGCACGAGCCTGCCAAAGTCCGAACGATCCGGCACCCAACGCTACGAGTTGCGAAAAGAAGCGACGATTCATGGTCATTCATCCGTAGGGTGGGTCGAGTCATCGAGACCCACCAGAATTCGTCACTGGTGGGTCTCGATGACTCGACCCACCCTACGACTACTCACTTGATCGAATTCAGATACGCCAGCAGGTCGGCCATCGCGGCTGGGTCGAGTTGCTTCTCCAGCCCTTCGGGCATGAACGACAGGCCCGTACTTTTCAGTTCGTCGATGTTGATCCGCAGCACGGACTCGGTCGTGTTGTCCGCCTTGCGGAGCGTCAGGCTGTTGGCCGTTTCGGCGGCGATCATGCCGGTCAGCGTGCGGCCGCTGTCGAGCTGGACGACGTAGCTCAAAAACTGCGGCTTCACCTCGCGGTTTGGGTCGAGAATGTTGAGTAGCACGGCTGCCGTCCCTCGATCTCGAATCGCGTTGAGGTCCGCTCCGATCGACTCGCCGAAGTTTTCGAGTTTGTGACACGCCGCGCAGTTCTTGCGGAAGTGTGCCCGCCCCCGATCGACGTCCCCCTTCAGTTCGAGCGACTTCTGGTAGGCATCAACCACCTCTTGCCGCCTCGCGAGCGTCGCACCGGCAAACAGCTTCGTCGCTCGATCGCGGATCGCAGCCTCTTTGTGTTGACGTAGTAGCACGATTCGAGCGGGGTCGAGGTCCGCTCGCGCGATCGTCTGCTTTTCGACGGCGTCGAGGAACGCGGCGATCCAGCTCGCGCGAGTGAACAGCGTCTCGACCGAGGAGGCTCGTAGCTGCGGCGTCTGCGAGGGCCACGCGGTGAGGATCAAGCTCGGCACATCGGCCGCGTCGAACCGAGCCAGCGTTTCGAGCGCCGCGGCCTGCACCGGTTGCGGCTGCTTCGATTGCAGCAATTCAGCGAACAGCTCTTTCGTTTCGGCCAACGATGCGGACGAGAGAGTCCGCACAGCGGCAGCTCGATCGGCGGGAGTGTTTGCCTCATCGCGTGCGGCAACGATCGCATCACGGACGAGCGCGGCGAGAATCTCGCGAGCCTTGCCTCCTGTCGCTCCGGCCAGCATTTCCTTGGCGGCCGGTTGCTTGCTGACGAGGTTGCGGACCAGCTCTTCGGCCAGCGATTTGTCCTTCGCATCAGCCGCCAACAGATCGAGCTGCCGAATCATCGTGGCCAGTTCCGCCTTGGAATTCGCCGCTCCGATTTGGACGGCGACGATGTTGAGCATCGCTCGGACGTGCGCCTGTGACCGCGTCGCGGGATCGCTCAGCAGCGCTGCCAAGAACTCACCGCGGCGCTGGCCGATCGAACTCAGAATTGCGAGTTGCATCCACGAGTCCGCACCGTCGCGCGCGGCGAGCTTGCTCAGAGCGCGAGTCGCTTCCTCGCCAGCGAAGGCTCCCAGAGTGAACGCGGCTTGATAGCGAACCAGTAAGTCCGCGTCATTGGCCGACTCAATCACGGCGTCGCGAACGTCGGCGTGTTCGGCAAAGGATTCGGCGAGTCGCATCGCGTGAATCGTAGGTTGGGCACTCTTGCCCGACCCTTGCGGTTCAATTCCTCGACTCTCCGCCGCAGGACGGCCGAGGGCGGCCATCCTACAAACCTGTTCCGGCTCAAGCGCGGACAGTCCATGCAACGAGTACAGCGCCATCACGCGAGCCAGCGGCGACTTCGAGTTCGCGGCCAGTTCGCGCAGCGGCGCGACGGCGGCTCGGTCCTGGCGTTGATAGATCAGCCGCGAGGCAGTGTCGCGGTGCCAGCCGTTCGAGTGCTCGAAGAGTTTGACGAGTTCCGTCGTCGTCAGATCGCCGAGTCGCGGCGTAGGCTTGAAGCGGAAGCCGTCCGGGGCGATTCGGAAGATGCGGCCTTTGTCCGAGCCGGCGCTCGTGTCCATGTGCTTGAGGATCGCCGGGGCGAGGAACGCAGCTCCTTCGATCAGCTCGCGGTACATGTCGATGACGTACAGCGTTCCGTCGGGAGCGTTCGCGAATTGCACCGGGCGGAACCAGTTGTCGGTCGTTGCTAGGAACTCGGCATCGAGGTCCGCTCGATGCGCGGTCAGCCCGACGCCGTTGGGTTCGAGTCGCGCACGGTACACGAGATTGTTCGCGACCTCGCCGACGAAGACTTGCCCGCGAAACTCCGACGGCCACGCATCGCCCCGATAGACCGTGATGCCGGTCGCTCCGGTGAAGAAGCCAGACGGCGTCCCCCCCTCATCCGAACCGGGAATGACTCCTGACTTTCGCAGTCGAGTTCGCAGCACGCGCCACGGCTCGACCGCGCTGGTCCGCATCAGCTTCGTGAACTTGCCGTCGGGAGCAATGTTGATCGCCGCCGCCGGAGCCTGCAGGTACGGATTCCGCGAAAGATACCGGCCGTCGTACATGACGAGATGCACCGGCTCACTGTTGCCGCAGACGAACGCCCGCAGGCTCCAGTCGTCGAGACTCATTCCATGCTGCCCGCCACCGCTGGTCGCAGTGATCGACATCGTTCGTGGTTCCAGCAGCAGATGCTGCCCGCGCACGTTGATCTTCGTTGCATCGGCGAGCCGGGATGCGTCAGCCCCCGGACTCTTCGTGGCTGAGGAATCGCTCGGACTTGTCCGGGGGCTGACGCTCCCCGGCTCGCCAACTGGCATTACCTCGCCCCCGTCCAACCCGCACGGAATGTGAAATCGATTGTCGATCCGCCAGCGAAATGAATTGAGCATTCCCTCGCCCGCTTTGTCCTGCCCGAACCCGGTGAAGAGCTTTCGCCGCACGTCCGCCTTGCCGTCTCCGTCCGTGTCTTTGCAGAAGAGAATGTCCGGAGCGACGCCGACCAAGATGCCACCGTCCCAACAGGCCACGGCTGTTGGGTAGTCGAGGTCACCGACGTAGACCGTCGCCTTGTCGAACCGCCCGTCGCCGTCGAGATCCTCCAGCATCTTCACGTCGCCGCGACCGTGCGACTTCGGGCTGGCGTACTGGTTGTATTCGGGCAGCTCGACGACGAACGCCCGGCCGAACTCATCGAAGTCCATCGCCATCGGCGACCGAATCAGCGGCTCGGCCGCGACGATCTCGGCGTGAAACCCGGTTTTGAGCTTGATCGCCTTGAGCGACTCCTCCGGTGATTTCGGCGCGATCCTCGGCAACTCGGCCGAGTAGTCTTTGTCGGCGCTGTCTTTGTCTTGTGCGTCGCTAAGCGAGAGCCATGCGCCGGTGAACAGAGCCGAGAACAACACGCTCAACCGCCAAGGGGTTTGTTTCATCTTGCAGCTTTCCATCAAGAGGCGACGCACACTAACCCGAAGAGGTTGTGATTTTTCATCAAGCGGCCTACTCGGAAGAAATTGATCGCGCTATAAGTGTCGCATGAATGAAACCGCTTTACCAAATGACGTGTCCACTTTACCAAATGACGTTTCCGTGGTTCGAGTT
>SYJG01000083.1 GCA_005798445.1 Planctomyces sp. | reverse complement strand
CCTCGCCGACGACTCGGCGGCCGAAGCACAACACCAGGAACTCAAGCTAGAACACCATTCGGAAAATCCACTCGCTCAAATGACTTGACTGGTCCTTCCCTACCAGCGCCTGGCGGCTCACAGGACACTGAAATCAACACGGCCTATCCGCTCACCTTTGGCACAGACTTCTTTTGGAACGAGAGGGCTGACTCGGCGATTCCTCGTTCGCCTGAAAAGCGGCCAACCTCAGTTGAGCAAGCGATCTTGCAGCTCTCAGAGGGAACTTGGGAGCGATTGGCTCGCGATGTCTTTCAGTGCGAGCCGGAGTATCTCGACATCGAAACGGTCCTGCGAAAGATCGACGAAACCAACACCTGCTTGAATCTCGACTCGCCGGTGGAAGTTTGCATTGATCCTGATGGCGAATTCACGGTGCTGGTGCATGATCGCGACGATCCTTGAGCGGCCATTGGCCCTACGGCGTGCTTTGGAAATGAAGCGAGCCTGCTCCGACGCTTCATGCGTCGGTCAGGCTCCAGGTCAAATTACAGGCAGATTGTGACGCTACTTCTTGTCTGTCTTAGTCTGCTCCGTCGCGGTCTGTCCCGCCGTCTTTGGCTCCTGTTGCGGAATTGTCGGGTGCTTGCTTCCACCGTTGGCCATGATTGGACTCCTTCTTCGCTTGAACAGTGCTGGATTTCCCACAATGGGAATTTCCTATTTTGGGAAATTCTAGGGGCACTCGTACCGTTCGACAAGCCGAGACTCACCCGCATTTCAGGAAGCCACAGCGTCGATGAAGAAATCCACGTTCACGAGACAATATGCCGTGCTGCTCGACGCTTTGAAGCAAGCCCGGCTTGAGGCGGGTCTCACGCAAACCGAAGTTGGCCGGAAATTCGGCTCACATGCGTCGTTTGTTTCAAAATGCGAATCAGGTGAACGACGGATCGACGTGATTGAGCTGGCATTCTTCTGCAAACTCTATGGGCTAACACTCTTCGATTTCCTCAAACGCATTCCGCTCGGACAGTGAGTCGGGCTGGATTTGCTGCATTCCCAAAAGTTGCGTCCCGCGTTCGTAGTACCGGCGAAGTGTGTTTCGTGACGCCGCGAGGAAAATGAATTCCAAGAGCACAAACCCGATATCCACCCAGCCGAATCGTGCCGGCTGCGTGATGCGATAGCTCGCGAACGCAATGGCCGTTGCCACGAGCATATTTGCGTTGAACTGATAGTGGCGATAATGAATTTCGATCAGCAGATTGAACGCTTCGACATTGCGACCGAGCTTTGAAAAATCAAGCGGTGGGAGCGGCAAGCCCGTGACATGGTGCAACGTGTCAACAGCCGCCCACCGGACAGCGCTCACGACCATCCCGCACGCGATCGACGCGATGGTGAGGTAAAGGAATCCCCCAATAGTGGGAGCCTGGGCCGGACTGATGGCGAACCACGACTTGAGCGCCGGCTCGAACTGACTGATGCCGAATAGCACAGTCGCTCCCGGCACAAGGTAGGCGATTAGCGGGCCGAAGTTGTCGTTGGTGACTGACTGCATTGCTTGCGGGTGAGCATACCACGGGACGCTGCGACAGAGCTTCTTGTGCTGAGGCGAATCCAATTCGCGGCGACACAAAAACAAACCCCAAGCGTCGTGCTTGGGGTGAGCATTACGCTCTCCGACGTTTAGCTCGCGTTCGGGCCTGTTTGGCATCGGCCAGCACAAGATGACAAACGAAGTAGGCGACGGCATGATGCCATCGCGTGCCAAGTTTCGGATCGCCGACCGTGTGCGGTGGGAACCCTCGGCGTTGCAGCCAAGCCAATAGTGCATCTGCCAGTTCCTCGGCACGATTCCAGTCGCGGTTCAATCGTGCCTCCAAGAGTTCTTGCCATGTGGCCTGCGGGTCCATGTTGTTCTCCTGCGATTGCGGTCAAAGAGCGATGTGCTCAAGTCGTCCAACTCAATGCGAGTCAGACGGTTCGACCGTAGCGCAGGCAGACCAGCAGCGCAAGCGGTGTTCGCCGGCAAATGACTCGCCGACTCATGCCTCGTAGGCCGCTTGCAGTTCTCGTTGGACTTGAGCGATTGGCCGGCCGAATTGTTGGCGTGATGCTCGGCGGATGGCGGCGGCTCGATGTTGCCGGATTTTCGCTGGCTCCAGAGTTGTCATGGAGAACGGTCGCGACGGTAGGCCGTCGATCAGGAGTCGCAGATAGGCGGTGAACTTCGGCAGGTTCATCAAGTCGCTCTCAGTCACACCGCCGCCGAGTTGTTTGGCAAGCATCTCGGAGTCCTCCGCACCGACTTGAAAGCAGAGCATGGAGCCGACGTTCCCGAAAACGGCCGCGAGCGTAGCTTCGTCCAATTGATCTAGGAATTGATGCGACAGCACGAACGGGGTGCGGTACTTGCGACTTTCGGACAGGATCGTCGCGAAGGTTTCATTGCCGTCGCAGACGAAGTTCTGGAACTCGTCGATCGTGATGCAGAAGTCGGGACGCTCTGCTTCGGGCACTTCCGCTCGGCTCATCGCCGCGAGCTGTAGGCTACTGACGAGGAGCGAACCAAGCAGCCGCGAGGTCTCGTCGCCGAGACGGCCTTTTGACAGATTCACAATCAGGATCGCGTCTCCACGGTCCATGATATAGCGCAAGTCGATCGTGGAACGGCTCTGGCCGATGATCGCTCGCAGGATCGGATTACTCAGGAACTGGCGAATCTTGTTTTCGACGGGAGCGATGGCTTCGACGCGGTACCGGGCGTTCCAACTCGCGAACGTGCTCAGCCAGAAGTTCCGCACGGCGGGATCGGTCACTCGGCCGGTGATGGTCTTCCGAAATCCAGCATCGGTCAGCAGCCGTTGCAAGCTGACGAGCGTTGATCCCGGCGATTCCAAAAGCGCGAGCAGACTGTTTCGCAGGATGTCTTCCATGCGAGGCCCGAAGAATTCGCCGAACTGTCGCTTGAGCACAGTCAGCACACCGTCAGCTACCAACGGACGCTGCGTCGGATCACGGCACGAGAGCGGGTTGAATGCGACCGGGTGCTCGCGATCGGCGGCGTCGAACAAGATCACGTCGTTCGTGCGGTGCTTCGGGATCAGCTCCAGCAATGCTTCGGACAAGTCGCCATGCGGATCAACCAAGCACACGCCGCGTCGCGATTGGATGTCATCCACCAGCATGTTGAGCAGCAGCGTGCTCTTGCCCATGCCGGTCTTGCCGACGACGTAAAGATGCCGTCGCCGGTCGTCGAGACGAATCCCGAATCGCTGGCGCTCACCCCGAAACTTCACACGTCCCAGCAGTGTGACACCCGGCTCCGGTTCCTTCGCCGGGAGCTTGATCGGTGGCTCCAACTCCCGGAACGGTGCTGTTTGCAACTTGGCGGTGCGAACATTCGCGGTCGGCAGATGCCAAAGCGTGGCGAGTTCCTCGGCTGACAGCAGAAACCCGCGCCCGTTCGGTTTTGGGATTCCGCAGCGCGGCTTGGACAGTTCAAAGGCGACTCGGTGCGACGTGAACCGACCAAAAGCGCCCGCAAGTTGGTTCAACGCATCGCGAGCCAATGTCTTGTCGCTTCTGGCGCAAGAGACCGACAAAACAATGTGAGTCTCGAAGAGATGCCTGCTCAACTTGTCGCGAGCGTCAGCCACTTCACGCGGCGACTCAGAGTGCCGCGCCAATCGCCCAACAATCCACGCAATCGCACGAACCGACCAAGGCTGACTCCACGACCGCTTTGCGTACCAGTGAGCAAGACGATGCCATCGGAATCCTTGCTCAATCCGAGCGACGACTTTTCCGGCGGCGCGATACCAACTCGCTCGGCAAGGCCGAATGACGAGTGCAATCCTGGCACTATCGCAACTCTTCGGTCGCGCACGCAAAGCCGCAAGCAATCCAGCCAGCGGATCAGTCAGTTCCCGATGCAGCAAATCTTCAAACTGCCGATGTGACTTGAGCAGGAATACATCTGGTGTCAGCCGCAAACCCGCGGACCAGACCTGCCCGGTGGCCTTCCGAACTTCATCGGGCAATGCCGTGAGCGTGCAACCGGGATAGGCGTCGGCGAAGTCATGCGTGAATGTCACGGCCAATCCTGGCGGAAGCCGTACGAATAGTCCGACCGTGCCTTGCTGCGAGCCGAGTTCCAAACAAGCCCATTGCCGTCGCCGATTGATTTCGTGAAGCGAGTTCCACACCGCCTCGGCATATCGTGGCCCTCGGTCGTTGTCGGCGACAGCGGAGACTTGGAAGAGCACGAATGCAGAATAGCATGTGACGACATCGAACTTCGATTCAAATGGCAGCCTTCAATTCGCCAATTCCAGCGTTGTAGTCCAACAGCAAGTCGCCAGCGGATTGAAAAAACCAATCCAATTCGGCATCGCCGGTCATTTGGTCGGTGGCGGTCGAATCGTTTTGGACCGACGAACGATTGAGCTTGATCGTGCCGTTCTCGCCCCCGCCGTCGCGCAGGTGGTTGATTCGAACCTCATAGCTGTTCGCGCTGGTCCATTCGGCCATGATCATCGCCAATGCCGTGAGGCTACTGCCGTGCAACGTCTTGCCGCCAATCAGTATGTCGTCGCCTTCGCCGCCACGAAGCGTGTCGGCCCCAAGTCCACCGATCAGCAAGTCTCGTCCGGCTGCGCCGACGAGCGAGTCATTTTTGGAACCACCGACTAACACGTCGTTGCCGTTGCCACCTTGAAGCGAGACTGAGCCGGTCGTGAAGGCGTTCGCATTGATGATATTCCCTGAATCACCACCTTGTAGGCTTGCTGTTTCAATGCTGTTGATCTTCAACGTGCCGAATCCTGCGCTGGCAAATGCTGTATTACTCAAGGTCATATTGGCGTCGCGTGCCACAACGAGTCGGTCATTTCCGGTCAAGCCGTTGAGCGTGCCGATTCCGGTCCACGCGCTGACAACAAAGGTATTGTTCGCCGCTCCGCCGTTGAGTGTTGTCGTTGAAAAACCGACCAGTGCGAGGTTGAGGCCGTCGCTGGTTTGCAACAAATCATTTGACAAAGTGAAGTCTGCGTTCTTGCGTGCGACGATCGTGTCCGCCGTTCCGCCACCTCCCACAAACCTGCCTGTGCCGGTCCAACCACTGGCGGTGAAGGTGTTGTTGCCACTGCCGCCTGTCAGATGAGCGATCTGCACATTCGCCAGTTTGTCTGTTCCAAGGCCATTGAGGCTTGTATTCGTCAAACTGAAGTTGACGTTGCCAGTCTCGACGAGCGTGTTGACACCAGAGCCACCGTCCAGCGAATCGTTACCGATTCCGCCGCTCAGCAAGTCGTCGCCGTCACCGCCAAGAAGAGTGTCATTCCCTGG
>SYJG01000082.1 GCA_005798445.1 Planctomyces sp. | reverse complement strand
TACGAACGCGGCGTGACACTCACCAAGACCGCCCTCCAAAAATACGCTCCTCACATCCAACGCTCCGACACCTTGCCCAAATGGAGCCTGACAATCCGCCCGCAATAACCGGTAGAACATTTCAGACCGGCTGCCTTAGGCACCTTTCGATTGATCGATTGAAAGTGGGGAACTCCAAGTGACAGATAGAAATTGGCCAACTGATTGCGATCGCTGATGAACCATCCAGACAGCCAATCGTTGTAGAGGGCAGCGACCTCGTCGGCCGGAGCAGTTCCGGTCACCACGGCGGAGATGAGTTTTCCTGTGGTGATTCCGGAGAGCAGTGCCTTTAAAATCCCTTTGGCGGAGGTGGGATCGAGGATAGCGGCGGCGTCACCGACTAGGAACCAACCGGGGTCGGCGGTTCGACGGGACAGTCGCCAAGTCACGTCCGCTCCGCGCGGTGGGCCGTGAGGAATCAAGCGGCGAAATTCGTCGGGACGCCAAGACGCCGGATAACGATGTCCGTCGAACGCGACCTGTGCCCATTGATAAAGACCGGGGCGAATCATCGCGGTCCAGAGCCATCCCGACGAATCGCCGACCAGCGATGGAGACCGATCGAGCGCGGGAAGCGAACCTTCGGCATAGCCATAGCGGGCGACGAGCGGCGGTGAATGCACGCTTCGTTCGATTCCCAATTTTGTTCCGAGCCAATGCGAACGGCCGGAGGCGTCCACAACGATCGGAGCCGTCATCGGGCCAGCGGATGTCTGAACTCCGGCGACGACTCCGTGAGTCTGCAACACTTCAATGGCCGAGCACGGCTGGAAAACTTGCACGCCCAACTCGCGAGCACGGTTCAGCAACATTGCATCAAAGTCGGGACGCCAGACTTGGTATCCGCGCCACGGTCCGGAGTCATCGTGGCCATACGGCTCGAAGCGCGTCGTCCCGCCCCAGCAGATACGGATTCCTTCGTGACGTGAACCGACGACCGAGGCGAGCCGATCGGCGACTCCCAATTGGGCGAGCACCGGTTCGACGCCGGGGTGCAGCGTTTCGCCAGGCCGCTCGGCAGGGAACGAGTGCCGTTCCAACAGCCGGACGCGCAGGCCCAGCAACGCGCAGGTAATCGCCGTCGCACTTCCGCCTGGTCCGCCGCCGATGACGACTACGTCGGAATCGAAGCGTCCAGCGTCCATGAGTCGCCCGCCTTCTTGATCACACACTTTCCGTCCGAGTAGGCCGTGACTTCCTCCAGAATGTCGACCAGCGCGATTTTGGGATCGGCAGGATCCTCCCGTTCCTTGCCCCAGCGAAAGATCTCGAAACGGTAGATGTGAGGTCCGGCGAAGGTGTGCTTCGCCGCGGCTGACGCGCTTTGAAGAACGGCATTGGTGGCGTGGACCACTTTGAAAGAGAGTACGGCCCAGTCCGCCTTCTTGCGCATGAGCGTTGCGTAGTTGTTGGGTCTCAGTGGATCTCCTTCTTGTATGCCCAGGCTCCAATAGACTGCGGCCATGGCGAGAATCCGAGCCTTGTAATCATCCGGCTCGGTTCGAGCCGTGAGGGCGGCGGTCATCGTTCCGAGAATGTCGATGTAATCGACGTGCTCCATCTTCTGGTATGCGACGACCTCGCGGTCTCCCTCCGTGCGACGCTGTGGTCCAGGCACTCCATCCCAGGACATCCGCTTGCCTTTGACGTTCGGCACCATCCCCAGTTCTTCGTCCGTGAGTGGCGCGATCGAAGGCCAGGGATAAGAAAGGCCGTCCAACCACTTCTCTGGTGGATATTGACGAGTGCCATCGGGTGCCAGCCCCGGCCAATAGGCTCCGAGCGCGGCACAAAGTTTGGCATCTTCAATAAACGGAGAGCCTAGCCCATGACCAACCAGGTACTTCTGAATGTCGTTGCCGCCGTTGGTGGAACGCACACCGATGCTGACATCCCAACCCGGATCGAACAGCCCCGGCGAACCATCCGGCAAGCCCACCTTCTCAAAGTTCAGTGGCCCATTGGGTACTTGTGCCGGCAGAGCGGATTGGTCGATGCCGGGAGCCGAATGCTGCGAGACGATGGCCGTCACGGTGTCATCGGTGAGTTGGAAGCCAATCGGCAACTCCACGTTCGCGGCGATACGAGCGTGGGACAGGGCCAACGGCGGCACCGTCCAGAGCGTCGCACGGAGCCGTTCAGGAACTTCGGTCTTCCACCACCGCATGAGATCACGTTGGTTGAGCTTCGGCAGGAAGTCCGGCAGTCCCACGAGGACGAATGCCGCCTGACGATTCAGAACGCCCTGGTCACGCAATTGCTGGCAATCGGCCACGACCCAGCCGTCTCCCGTGGAGTCCGTGTAATGCAGCACGTCGTAGCCGCCTTGGCGAATCAACTCCATCAGTTCGCGACGCGGATTCAGACTCTCGACTTTCTCATCGATAACCCGATGCCGGATGTTGATGTACTCCGGCGCGTTCCGAGGAGAATCCTGATCCGCATCCAAGTAGTACCCCGGCGAAATCGGCGCGCTCGCATTCGGCATCACAAAATACGAAGAAATCTGGACGTTCTTGGAGTTCCGACTGAGCGAGTTATGCCATGGAAACGTCAGCAGCTTTCCCTTGTACTTGGCCTCCCGAATCAATGGTGCTGGCTTCGGCACCACCAGGCCTTCTCCGCAGTCCTCCTGCTTTGAGAGGGACGCGATCGCTTCGTCCTTGATCACGAAGGGGAATTGCTCAAGGTCATTGCCTGTCCAACCAGTGGTCAGTCCCTGGCCTTGTACGATCCGATGAAAACTCCCGATGCAATCGTTCCGCATCCCGCTGCTCAATTGGATGTCGAGGTCCATGTTCGCGATGCACTCTTTGCCGCTGAACAACTTGTGGACCGGCACCCAAAACTCGCGTGTGCGATCCCCTTCCTGAGGATCTTGCAGTCCAAACTTCCCGGCGTAGCCCGTGACTCGCTTGGCTAGGTAGGTGGCAAAGCGTCGGGGTGTCACGCGGAAGTCGTACGGTCGCGCTTCATCGATACTCGCAAACGAGCGCAGTTGAGCATCGTAAAACGGTTCGATCGTTCCCAAATGGGCGATGCCAGTTCGCGCGAAGCACAACTGAGCGTGACGTCCGGTCGCCGACATCGGCGCATTCCGGTAGTGGAGTGCAAAGACGACGATGGAAAGGTCATCGGCTGCGAGGCCCTTCTTGAGTTTGTCGAGCGTGACCTTTCGCGACCCGTAGATGTAGTTTTCGACCGTCTCGATTTCTGCCAGCGTGGGAAACCCGCGCAGTTTCTCTCCGTCGCGAGTCGCCACTACGGTCGGTGCCGCGAGTGCGTGATACAGCAAGCTCTGATCCGGCTGGCCAGGCTCGATGGCCTTGCCGCCATGCAACGCGAAATCACCGAAACCCGGACAAGTCCGATCAATCTTGGCGAGGGGTTTGCGGAGTTCGCTCTCCAAGTCCTTCGCGAGCAGATCAAGCTGGCCCCCGCTGACTTCCAACAGCAGGTCTCTCCAACCCAGAGGTGCGAGTCGCCGGCACACACCCAACACGCCCTCGATCAATGACACTGGCGGAGCTCCCAACACAGACGACCCCGCGCCGCCGACGATCAGCGAGGAAAGGCCAAACGCGCTGAGCTTCACGAATTCTCGACGCGACGTTCTGCCAGTTTCAGTCTGTCCGCTCATAGTCCAATCCTCTTGTTGACGGTGACGGTTCTCAAACTCTGTCGCCACGCTCACGAGAGCGTGGGTCATTGGCACCAAATCCCCCGCTCGGGCGAGCGTGGCTACGTTTCGACGAAGCGCGGCAATTAGCGCTGCGTCGGCAATTGCATCAGTTGAAGCTGGTCTTTGACGACCACCTCAATTGACTCCTGCTCGTTGTCGAACTGGCTCAGCGTGACTCGCTGCCCCGGTTGCAGCTTGTTCTTGTCGAGGTTGTCGGTCCCACGGACGATCAATGGCTTCCCCGCGCTGACGGGTGACAGCGATTTGGATGCAGCGACGATCTCAATGGACAGCACTTGATCGAAGTCCGTCTCTTTCTTGCCGGGCTTGGGAGGCGCGCTGATCTGATGCGCCAGAAACGCCGCCTTGGGAGTTCCGAACAACACATAAGTCAGCGCCGTCGGTCGTGGGAACTTCGGATTCAATTCCTGCTTCCAGACAATGTTCTTGACTGTCACGGTCGCGTCCCGGCAAACGATGCGGCGATCCTTGCCTCCCAGATAGAAAATGTCCCCCGTGAAACTCTTGCCGACTTTCAGCGTGTCCGGCAGCACCCAGTCCGCTTCATCTTCGGCGCGGTCGGCCGAGACGTGCCCCTTGTGATAGGGACTCAACTGATATCGCCGCTCGCGTTTGAAGTCGTCCTTTTCCTCGCGGAGCCAGGCTTGCTTCGATTCCGTATCCAACTCCACTTCGACGATGTACTGAAAGGCGTGGATGCTGGAGAACATCGGGAAGTGCGACAGATAGAACTTCCCATCGCCACCGAAAAACCGAAATTCGTGATAGCCAACCGGCATCGAGCCAGCATGGCCGTGCTCATGCTGTGCTGACAGAGGGGACGTGAACACGAGGCTGGCGAGAATGGCCAAACACAAACCAAGGTGTCGATGCAACGTCATGCCGTTTCCTTTTTGAGAAGTGGTGATGAGTGAATCCGCCGCCGATGAAGTGCTAAATCGGAGGCATTTGAAAGCCGCCGAGACTGTGTTCGATCTGACGTGCGAGCGCGAGCACGACATCTTCTCGCCAAGGCCGACCGACAATCTGGACGCCGATCGGTCGTCCCAGGGAAGACGTCCCGGCACGCACGACGGCCGCCGGCCAGCCCGTCATGTTGTAGGCAAACGTGTAACTGAAATTGGCGTTGGCATCGGCCGGAGCCGAAGCTCCATGAGGCAGTTCGACCAACGCGCACGGCGGGCAGACGATGGCATCGAAGTCCTCAAGGAATTGCAGCATCCGCCCACGCCAGGCATCCCATCGCTCAAGGGCGGCGGTCAGTTCGCCGCTCGTCATCGCCTTGCGATCGAGCGCGGCGATCACATCCGGTCCCGGTTCCGTGGTCCCCGATTGAGCCAGTAGCCGACGCAGCGACGCGGCTCCATCCGCGCGGTACAAGTCATCGTCCATCTGGAGCACGTCGTCCAACGCCGCCGGTCGTTTGGACTCGACATGTGCGCCAGCGCTTTCGAGCACTTGTGCTGCGTCCGCGACGACTTGCGCCACTTCGGAGTGCGGAGCGCGAGCGCCGTTGTCGGTGTGCATCGCGATGCGAAGTCCTTTGATCGCCACTCGGCTTGGATCACCCAGCGGCATCGGCACGACTGAGGCATCACCCCAGTCGGGACCGCACAGAATCGGAAGAATGAGCGACAAGTCATCGACCGAGCGGGCGATCGGGCCAAGCTGAGTGAACGACTGCAAATGACCTTCCGCCGAGATGGCGTGCCCCGTTCGCGGCACTCGCCCCGACGTGGGTTTGATTCCCGCGACGCCGCAAAAGTGCGACGGCACGCGAATGCTCCCGCCGGTGTCACTGCCGATATCAAACGGCACACCCTCCGCCGCCACGATTGCGGCCGCTCCACCGCTGGAACCGCCAGGGGACAGCTTCACATCCCACGGATTGTTGGTGACGCCATAGACGGGGTTGTTGGTCTCAAATGCCCAAGTCAATTCCGGCGTGTTGGTCTTCCCCAACAGGATCGCGCCGGCCGTCTTGAGCCGCTTGACGACGGAGGCGTCTTCTTTCGGAATGAAGTCCTTGCGTCCGCGAGTCCCCGCCGCCGTGACCACACCGGCCGTGTCGAGCGAATCTTTGATCGTCATCGGTACGCCATGCAGTGGGCCAACGTTTTTACCGCGTGCCAATTTCTGATCGGCCGCTTTGGCGTGCGAGCGAGCGTCTTCCGCGACGAGCGCGACCACCGCGTTGAGCTTGGGATTGACCTGCGCGATTCGCGTCAGACAAGCGTTGACCACTTCGAGCGACGAGGCTTTCTTCCGACGAATCAAGTCCGCGAGTTGATGAGCCGATGCGCGAAACAAATCGGTCGGCGTCTCCGCAGCGGGCAGACGAGTGTGTCGTAAAGCTGACAGCATCAGCGACGTCGCGCCTGCTGCCCCCAAGGACAGAAACTCGCGTCGCGACCGCTCGGTCGTGGCCGTGTGATTTCGCATGAAGGCATTCCTCGGACGAACCGGCCGTCTGAAACCTCGCGTGTGAACAACATCGCGACGGGAAACAGACATTCGTAGCCGGTCATGTCGTCCCTAAATGCCTCTCGGCGCGCCGATCCCGACATCAATTTCAGAAGTTTTTGCCGCGGAACTGCGATCGAATGTTTGCGCCTTCGTCGGTTGCCCCACGAAATCGGTGTCGGGTCAAAGCGCATTCCGGGCATCTACTGCCTGGCACGCGCCAGGTGGTTCATTCAAATGAAGTCGCCGTCAACGGGAGCAACTCATGCGTCAGTCTTGGCTCAAGCATTCTGTCTGGCTGTGCGTTTTCGCATCGTCGGTCGCGTTCTTTCCCGCGGAAGCCTGGGCCAGGGCGGGAGGTGGTGGCGGTGGCAGCGGCAAGGGAGGGATCATCAACCTCATTCTGTTCCCGCTGTGCATCGCGTACTCGTTGTGGGTCAGCTACCTGGTCTTCAAAAAGAATCGCGACAGCCAAAAGGCGCTGGAACGAGCAAAGGTGGATGCCTTCTGGAATCCAGATTCGCTCAAGGACCGCATCAAGTTTGTTTATTTCAAAGTGCAAGAAGCGTGGATGGCTCGCGACCAGCGCATCGCCAAGGACTGCCTGAGCGACAAGCTGTATCAGGACCACAAGCGACAGACGGACTTGATGCTGATGAATCACACCCAGAACATTTTGGAGAACATTCACTTGGCCCAAGCCAGAATCGTGGAGGTCTTGGACTTCGACGACAATTCCAAGGACCAATTCTGGGTCCACATCGCAGGCTCCATGATCGACTACACGATCAACGAGAAGACCGGTGATGTGGTCAGCGGCAAGAAAAATAAGTCCGAGTCGTTCAAAGAACTTTGGAAGTTCGTGCGAGCAGACCACGGCTGGGTGCTCGACGAGATTGACTCATCCGTGCATGCGAATGATCTGCTGGGCATGAACTCTATGACCGAGTCGTGATCGCGGTCCCGCCGCTTAGACATCCCGCGACAGTTCGTGGACCAGAATTTTGCGGATCAGATTCAGCTTGCGCTCGATGGTGCGTGTTGTGCGGCCGCATTTCGCGGCGATCTCGTCGTTGGTGAAGCCTTCGAGTTTCCAAATCGCCAGACGCGTCAGCTCCTCGCTATTCAGTGCTCGCATCCAGAGGTCGTACTGCTCCGCTACCTGCGCCGCGAATTCGGGAGTTGGCTCGCGACTGATGATCTGATCCACGGCGGAACGCTCAGTGTCGGAATCGGTGGGGAGTTCGATCGCGCGAAAATGTCCTCGACGCTTGAGCCGATTCTGGTCCCGTTGCAGATGCAACAGCTTGTGAATCGTGATGCTGACCAGCAGTCGCCATAGTCCCTGCCGGTTGCTCAGCTCCGGAAACCGTTGGTTCTCGACGCCGCGACAGAAACTGGCGAAGGCGCTCAGAGCGACGTCTTCTGGATCAGCGACCCGGCGATCGGTGGCT
>SYJG01000081.1 GCA_005798445.1 Planctomyces sp. | reverse complement strand
GCGGGAGTTCCGCATTTCGGCGGCTCATGACCGCCTAATGGCGGAACTCCGGCGGGAACTCCAGCGGGAACTCCAACGGGAACTCCAACGGGAACTCCAACGGGAACTCCAACGATCCCGCCGGGGTAATAGATTTGTAGCACGCGCACCGCCAACACGTTGTCTTGCTCGATACGAAGCAATTCGTGGGGCAGCCGATACACGCGCCAGCGCCACGGCACCTCCACGAGATCCCTCCCGATGACTCCCTCGCCGCCGATCTTCACTCCATTGAGAAACACCTCGTCCGCAGACTGAATGACTCCCAGAGCCACCGCCGGGTCGATGTCGCGCAGCCACGCCTTGCCACGAAAGTGGAAGCGATACCAGCCGATGACAATTCCCGACGCGACTCCTTGCGACGCCCAGTCGCTCGGCACTGCGATTGACGGCCACGCCGAATCGTCGAAGTCCGGCCGCGACCACGCGGGATCATCGCCCACTCTGAATTTCACCAGCGATGACAGGCTCAAGGTTGTGGGTTGGTCGATGGACCACGCGGGGGCGAGGCCGCCTAAAGGTGGGACTCCAACGGTCAGCAACACGAAGGCGATCACGAGTTGTCGCACGGTTTGGCCGATCGGTCAGTTGGAGTTCCGCCTTGAGTGCGAAGCATGACCGCCTGAAGGCGGAACTCCAACGGGAACTCCAACGGGATGACGCCTCGCCACTTTGAGCGGCTTCGCGAATTCTGGCAAGCGGTGTGGGGAAGAGAGGACGATGCCAGTCTTGGATTGTGGCTGCGAATGTCACCGGCGACCCGCCCACCAGTTCGACTGGCTCGAAACCTCTTAGGTCCCTTTGATAACATTCTGTCCGGGCTCAAGAAGCCCTCTCACACCTTCACCGCGTTTCGTGGAGACTCTGCCCGATGACTTTGCCCATTTCCGCTCCGCTCGCTGCTGATACCACCACCTCGTCGTCCCGCCGCGACTTTCTGAAAGCAGGAGCCGCCGCCGTCGCGATTCCGGCCGTGATCGCGTCAATTGCTCCACGAGCCTACGCCGCTGGTAGCGACAAACTGAAGATCGGTCTCGTCGGCTGCGGTGGCCGCGGTTCAGGAGCGGCTCGCGAGGCTCTCTCGGCCGACCCGAACGTCGAACTGGTCGCGATGGGCGATGCTTTTGGCGAGAGTCTCAACAGCAGCCTGCGAAATCTGTCAGGCGTGGAAGCCATCAAGTCCAAGATCGCGGTCGATGACGATCACAAGTTCGTCGGCCTCGATGCCTACAAAAAGGTGATCGACTCGTGCGACGTAGCGCTGCTGTGCAGCCCGCCTGGTTTCCGGCCGGTCCATTTCAAGTACGCAGTCGAGGCCGGCAAGCACATCTTCACCGAGAAGCCGATGGCCACGGACGCTCCCGGCGTGCGTTCGATCATGGAGTCAGTCGAGGTCAGCAAGCAGAAGAAGCTCGCGATCTGCGCCGGCTTCTGCTGGCGATACGACAACGCCAAGCGAGCGTTTTTCGAGCAAATCCAAAGCGGCACGCTCGGCGAAGTGAAGGCCGTCTTCGGCACCTACCTCACCAGCCCCGTGAAGCCGATGCCCCCCGCGAATACTCGGCCGGAGGGACTCAGCAATTTGGAGTGGATGGTCCGCAACTGGTACAACTACACATGGCTCTCCGGCGACGGACTCGTCGAGCAAGCCGTCCACACCGTCGATTGGCTGGCGTGGGTCTTCCAAGACAACCCGCCCGTGAGTTGCACCGCCGTCGGCGGCCGACAGATCCCACAAGAAGGGGGCAACATCTTCGATCACATCGAAGTGAACTACGTTTGGGCCAACGACGCTCGCGGCTTCCTGGCTCAGCGACAAACTCCCGGTTGTCACAACGAGAACAACTTGTACGTTCTAGGCACGAAGGGGAGCGGCCAGCTCGGCCCGCGCGGCACGGTCATCAACGGCGAGACCGAATGGAAGTACAAAGGCCCCGGCAACAACATGTACCAGACCGAACACGACGAGTTCTTCAAGTCGATCCGTGACGGCAAGCCGCTGAACAACGGCGACCGCATGGCCAAGAGCACGCTGATGGGCATCATGGGCCGCACCGCCGCCTACACCGGCAAGCAAATCACATGGGAGATGATGCTCAACTCGCAAGAGTCACTCGTCCCCACCGCGTTCCCGGACGGCTGGAAGACTCAAGTGGAGCTGCCCAAAACAGCGATGCCCGGTATCACGCAGTTCGTGTAATCAGCGTTTGCAGATGTCTCGCCGAACCTCTTGAGTCGCACCAGCGCGCTCCACTAGACTCCCGCCCCGCTTGCGGTACCCGATAGTGTAACGGTAGCACAACAGATTTTGGTTCTGTTTGTCCAGGTTCGAATCCTGGTCGGGTAACTGGTTTATTGTTCAGTATTCGGAAAGAAGTGGAAAGGCCCGGAAACTCCGGGCTTTTTTCGTTTTCACGCTTCGGGCGAATGCTCGACTTTCCGTCCGATTCGCCCATTTCCGTTCCTGACTGCGTCGGATTCTGCGTCGCTTTTTTGAAGTCGGTTTCCGTGGTGTGGAGATAGTGCTCCCCGGCGACCGCTTCGGAGTTTCCCATCCAAGAGCAGACGACGTGAGCCGGGAAAGTTTGAGCCAATTCGGTTTGCCGAGATGCTCTGAGGTTGTGGAAAACACGCTCCCAAGGCTCCAGACCTGCGCGGCGGAGATCTTCAACATCGTGGTCCGCAAGTTCTGTGAGGCGTCTCAGTAGCGTGTGACGACGTGCTCCGTCCCTTCGGCCGCCAGTTCAAAGGTGTCACGCAGATACAGCTCCAACTCCGGGAATAGCGTCGCCACTGGAACAGCGCGTTCGACCACGAGAACCCGTGCCACATGTGACTCGCGCGGTGCCTGCTCTCGCTGCGCCTTGCCCTGCTCGCACCGAGTCGCCCGCGAATCCAGCGTCCGCACCGGATCATACGGAGCCGTCGTCTGCCAGAATTCGCGCAGTGGTTTCAGATCACGAAATACAGCCGCTGTCATCGTGGGTTGATCAGAGTTTTGTTGGACTCACGGTCGGTGCGGATGATGTCTTGGCCACGACGGATCCAGACGTGTTGTGCAACTCGACCGATCTGCTGAGGCGGACCAGAGTGGGCATGGTCTGTGATCGGCGAAGATCGACGGACGCTAGCGGGGCTCGACGTGAAAGACATGGTAATGCCACGCGCACAGGTCCAAGTACAAACCACGTTCGAACAAATCGGTTCCATCCCGATCGTAGTCCGCCTCGCTCATTTGATCCTTCAGCCGCCATGTTCCCTGTTTCAGATCATCGTGCGGCAATCGGACGAAGCATTGGCTTTGGTTCGGCGAGTAGTTGACGGCGACGAGCAGTCGATCGCCGTCGGCTCCTCGCCACTCGCAGGCAACGAAGTTGTCGTTTGAGCCATTACCGCTCCACGCCGGAACGCAATCGAGTTGACGCCACGATCCGTTGCGAACAGCCTCGTCACGCAGGACGGACAGCAATCGATCGTAGAACCGTTTCCTGATCTCGTCCACGGCCTCGACCGGTGCGCGGACGAGATGCGGTGAGATGCGTTTCAGGCGTCCCTCGAACTGACCTTGATGAAAGAAACGCAGGCCAGGCGACAAGTACGTGATCATCGCGGCCGCTTCGTGAACGTCTCGTGAAAACGTCGCCGTTGCTCGCGGTTCATCGTGGTTTTCCAGGAAGCGAGCCAACTTGTCTTGATAATCGAGGCCTGCCCAGAAGTGCTCGCGTACGGGGCGAGCCTGCTGCTCACGCAGTCGATCGTACAGCCGCTTGTCATAGGCATAGTCGAAACCCTGATGCTGCATCGTCCATTCGAGATCCCAATAGACCTCGGCCATGAACTGAAAGTTTGGATGCGCCCGCCGCACAGAGTCGGTCGCCGTCGGCCAGAAGAGTTCCGACTGAATACCCCAAGTGCGCTCGAAGACATCAGGTAGGACGAGCATCGACATGTCGCAGCGCACGCCGTCGCATTGCCCGGCGATGCGAGTCAACTCGCCAATCATCGCTTCTTGCAGCGCGGGGTTGCCGTAGTTGAGCTGAATCGTGTCGGGCCAGCCGTCGAAGTACGGGTCGCGGCCATAGGCGAGCAACAATGATCCGTTCTTCGTTGGCACGCGGCAGTAGTTTTGCGGCGAACGAGCGATCTCTAACTCGCTGCCGTGGACGAAGTAGTCGGGATGCTCGTCAATCCACGGATGATCTGGGGCCAAGTGGTTCGGGACGAAATCGAGAATCAGTTTCAGTCCACGTTGTTGCAATCGTGCTCGCAAACGTGTGAGCGCCGCGTCACCACCGAGGTCGTGATGTACGGTGTAGCTTTGAATGGCGAACCCGGAACCGCCGATGTCTTCGTCTTGGAGGTCCGGCAGCGTCTCCTCGAATTCGTGCCGCCATCCGAGATTCGCTCGCGAGACCGCTTGCGCGGCCGGGCCAGTCTGCCAGACGCTCAGCAACCATATCCAGTCGAAGCCTTGCCGTGCGAAGTCATCCAGCGCGGCATCCGGGACGTCGTCTAACGTCGCGCGACGGCCGAGCGCGCGAGACAACTCCGTCATCCAGACGCGGGTGTTGATCTGATACAGCGAAGGGTAACGAGGCGTCGCCATCGGGCCGTATCGTATCCAAAGACTTCCGAAGTCTTCAAAGAACTCGGAATTTTTGAAGTCATTCCCACGCGAACAACGTGGCCAAGTCTTCGTTGATCAGTTCGATGCCGATCAACGACTCGCCGACGCGCTGGGTTCGGGATCGCGTCCCTCTTGGACTCGTACGGCGCGCCGCAACAGATCGCGGATCGTTTGCCAGAGGCCCTGACGACGCCACTGATGAAAATCGTCCCGCACCGTTCCCTCGGGCGGAAAGTCCTACGGCAGATGACGCCAGCCACACCCGGTTCTGAACAAGTACAGCACCACGTTGAGCACTTCCCGCAAGTTCGTGGTCCGAGCCCGGCCACCTCCCGACGACGGCAACAACGGTGCAATCAACTGCCACTGCGATTCCGACAAATCACTCGGGTAGGGCTTTCGGCTTTGTTCCTGGGCATCCCTGCTAATCCTCCGCTTCGCGTTGATGGTTCTACCAGTTCACAACGGCGGACTCGTCAGGCGGCGAGGACTTCCTTGTCCAGAACTCTTAACTTCCCGCACGCTCTCTTAGCACGGGACATCTTCCGCTGCAGACAACGACCAGCTCCTGCTTTGCACCGACGATCTGACCGACATAGTTTCCAATGCAGAAATCGCTCAAATGCTCGCAGCCGCGACGACAGCTCAAATCACCTGTGGGACATTGATCGACGCCACGTTGGTCAACGGTGGCAAAGTCAATGTGACTGTTGTGCTCGCTCGGTACACGGCTGCAAAGTCCGCTCGTTGCGGCTCGTTTCGGACAGCGGTAGCATCGCCCGCGTGTTCGTCGTTCCGCCTTGAGGCGGTCATCGCGTTCCGCCTGAAGGCGGGACGACAAACTTGAGGAGCTTTCCATGTCCACATTACTTCCTCGTCGTGACTTTCTCAAATCCACTTTGGCGGCGTCCGCCGTCGCCGCTCTGCCGATGCAACTTGGCATCGCCGATGACGCGAAGAAACCGAAGCTGCGCATCGCGGTCAAGTACGGGATGATCAAGCACGACGGCTCGATTGAGGACAAGTTCAACCTCATCAAAAAGCTCGGCCTGGCCGGGGTCGAGGTGGATAGCCCCAGTGGGTTGAACAAGGAGGAGGCCAAAGCTGCCGCCAAGAAAACTGGGATCGTGATTCACGGCGTCATCGACAGCGTCCACTGGCGCGACACGCTGTCGAGTTCCGACGCCGACGTCCGAGCCAAAGGGCTGTCCGCTCTGAACGGGGCGATCGAGGATGCCGCGTTCTTCGGCTGCGACACCGTGCTGCTGGTTCCCGGCGTCGTGAAGGACGACGTCACCTTCGAGCAGTGCTACGAACGCTCGCAAGCCGAAATCA
The DNA here is from genome assembly GCA_005798445.1 of Planctomyces sp. Taxonomy (GTDB): domain Bacteria; phylum Planctomycetota; class Planctomycetia; order Planctomycetales; family Planctomycetaceae; genus SXKJ01. The sequence continues at coordinate 9,607 of SYJG01000081.1, read as the reverse complement.
AAAAGGCTCTACCGTTGGCCGAGAAGCACAAAGTCAAAATCTGCATCGAGACCGTCTGGAACAACTTCATCACCAAGCCGGAGCACCTGATCTCGTTCGTAGACGACCTGAAAAGCCCGTGGGCCGGTGCGTACTTCGATTGCAGCAACATGCTCAAGTACGGCGTGTCGTCCGCCGAGTGGATTCGGAAGCTCGGCAAGCGGCTGGTGAAGTTCGACTTCAAAGGCTACAGCCACAAAAACAGTTGGTGCAAAATCGGCGAGGGTGACGAAGACTGGCCGGAAGTTCTGAAAGCCCTCGGCGAAATCGGCTACGACGGCTGGGCCACCAGCGAAGTCGGCGGCGGCGGAGAGAAAGAGTTGGCCGACATCACGGCGCGAATGAAGAAGGTGCTGGGGCTGAGCTGATCTCGATGAGGCGAAATCATGTCGTCTCCGACGGTTCCACAGATGCGATACGCCCGCAAGAGCCGTCCACCTCAACGGAGGTTGGCTCTTGCCGCCGTCGTTACTTGGCCGATCATCTTGGTGCTGGATTGGGATCGTGTCGTTCTTGGTGATGAGTTGCGGCTCTTGGTGTCGTTGTTGCTCTACATTGCAGCCGCTTTTGAACTTCGTTGTGGATGGGTTCCGTTCACGGTCATTGCCGGAACGGTTTTCGGACTGATAGGCAACCCGAGCGTGAAAGGCGGAAGCATCGACGGGCAGATGTGGGAGAGCGTCAGGCACTTAGCTCGCGGAATGGCAATTGGTTTTTTGGTTGGTTTGATCTTGGACTCGATCCCAAGAACTCGCCACTATCTTCGAGACCACATGCGGTGACGTAAAAAGGAGACCGATTATGACCGCTACCGAAATCCGCAAACTCAGTCTTGCCGAACGCATTCAACTTCTGGAAGACGTCTGGGATTCGATTGCCGAAGAGACGAATGCTTGGGAACTCACGCCGGAGCTTCAGGCGGAGCTTGATCAGCGATTGAACGACCTGGAGACAAACCCCTCAGGCAATGTGACCTGGGAAGAAGTCAAAGCCGGCTTGCGAGCACAGCGATGACTTTCTCGCTGGAGTTGCGTCCGGTCACTCAACGAGACATCGAGTCGGCGCATCGTTGGTACGAGGCTCGTCAGCGAGGGCTTGGACTGGAGTTTGAAGCGTGTGTCGAACAAGCCTTCGCGAGAATTTTGTCTGATCCCGAGTCCTACGATTCCTCGTACCGCGATCTGCGGCGTTTGCCCGTGATTCGATTTCCGTATCAGGTCTATTTCGTGGTGCATGGTTCGCGGGTCATCATCGTCGGCGTCTTGCATGGACGACGCAGTACGTCACAGATTCGTCGTCGATCACGACGAACCTGAAAAGTCCGGCCGGATCTCGATCCTGCCTCACGGTTGGAACGGACAACCGGAGATCATTGGGAGGTTTCGCTGATCTTCCTTGTTGACACAGTCGTTTTTGGACCGTCAAATCTCAACCGATGCATCAGTTACGGCCGATTTGAGAGATGCGTCCCCGCGATCTTTCCGCCAAATTCACTCCACGATGGAGCCTGCCCATGCTGACGATTCTCGGACGTGAGCACCACCAAGATGCGACTCAAGGGACGAGTTTTTGCGACCGGATGTCTCGCCGATCGTTTTTGACGATTGGCGGTTTCGCGATGGGCGGCCTCGCTTTGCCGAGCGTCTTGCGAGCCGAAGCTGCGGCGCGGTCGGGGAACTCGCACAAGGCGATCATCAACATCTACATGCCGGGCGGGCCGTCGCACATTGATTTATGGGATCCGAAGCCAGACGCCCCCGCCGAGATTCGGGGTGAGTTCCGGCCGATCGCGACCAACGTGCCGGGGATCGAAATCTGCGAGCTGTTTCCTCGCATGGCTCAGATGATGGACAAGTTCGTGCCGGTGCGGTCGATCTCGGACGCCGACGGCTTGCACGACGGCTATCAGTGCATGACCGGGCATCGTAAATCGGATCGCAAGCCCCCCGGAGGTTGGCCGGCCGCCGGGTCATGGATTTCCAAACTGCAAGGCCCGACGAACGGAGCCGTCCCGCCGAACGTCGCGCTCATGTACACAGTCGGCAACCGCACCTGGGGCGAGCCTGCCGACGGTGGCTTCCTGGGTGTCTCGCACACGCCGTTCAATTTGCTCGGCAGCAAAGCTCGCAGTTCGCCGGAAGGAATGGTGCTGCAAGGCATTTCGCTGGAGCGGCTGCAAGACCGCAACCAACTGATGAAAGCCTTCGACGGCTTCGTCCGCGCGGCCGATGGCAAAGGAGTGATGGAAAGCGTCGATGTCTACACGCAGCAAGCGCTCGGTATTCTCACGACCTCGAAGCTGGCCGAGGCTCTCGATCTCTCGAAAGAAGACCCGAGTGTGCTGGCTCGATACGGCAAGAGTGACGAGAAGTTCATGCGCGACGGTGCGCCGCGCATGATCGAGAATTTTTGTGTGGCTCGGCGACTGGTCGAAGCGGGCGCTCGGTACGTCTCGCTGAACTACAGCCGCTGGGACTGGCACGGCGGCGACGGGATGAACTTCCCGATGTCGCGAGAAGAGTTCCCGTTGCTCGATCAAGGCTTGTCCGCACTCGTCACCGATCTGCACGAACGCGGATTGCAGAATGACGTCTCGGTCGTCGTCTGGGGCGAGTTCGGCCGGACTCCGAAGATCAACAACAACAACTCGCGCGATCACTGGCCGCAGGTGTCGTGCGCGATGCTCGCCGGTGGCGGAATGAAGACCGGCCAATTCATCGGCCGGACGAACCGCAAGGGCGAGCACGCCGTCGAACGCCCGGTCAAGTTCCAAGAAATCTTCGCGACGCTCTACAAGAATGCCGGCCTCGACGTTGGCCGAGTCCGCATTTTCGACGGAGCTGGCGTCCCGCAGAACCTTGTTGACGACGGCGTTCAGCCGATGCGCGAACTGGTCTAACTTTCGGAGCCGCCCATGCTTCACTCTCGTCGTTCCGTTCTGCAAGCTGGCTTGGCTGGTGCGTTCGGTTTGTCGCTGCCGGGACTGCTGCAACAACGCGCGTCGGCCGGTTTGGCGTCCCGCAAGACCGCGGTGATTTACGTCGAGATGGCCGGTGGGCCGACGCAGCATGAGACCTACGATCCGAAGCCGCTCGCACCTGCGGAGTATCGCGGGCCGCTGGGTGCGATCGACACGGCGATTCCCGGCGTGCAGTTTTCCGAGTTCATGGCCGAGCAAGCTCGGATCATCGACAAGCTGGCGGTGATTCGGTCGATGCACCACACGAATGGCAGTCACGGGACCAGCAGCCATCTGACGCAGACCGGCTACTACCTGCGAGACAACCAGAACCGCGAAAACGAAATGCCCTGCTTCGGCTCGATCACCACGAAGCTGCGCGGGGCGAATGAGCCAAGCGTGCCGGCCTTCGTGGCGATCCCGGCCAGCATGAGATTCGGCCGAGCGGCTTGGCTCGGCAAAGGCTTCAATCCGTTCGAGACCGTGAAGTCGGCGGACGACAAAGCCTTCGAGGTTGCGAACCTCACACTGCTCGGCGGACTGACGAATGAACGACTCAACGATCGCCGCGCGTTGCTGACTGGCTTTGGCGAGACTCGGCAGCTCATTGACCGCGAGGGAGTCGCCGACTCGATCGACCAGTTCACTCGCGAGGCGTTCGATCTCGTCACCGGCGACCGCGCACGGACGGCGTTCGACATCTCGAAAGAGTCCACCGAAACGCGAACTCGCTACGGCATGAACTCGCTCGGCCAAAATATGCTGCTGGCTCGGCGACTGGTCGAGCACGGCATCACGGTCGTCACTGTCCGAGCCAGTACGCTCGGCGGTTGGGACGATCACGGCAACATCGCCGACGCGATGAAGAAGAAAGGCCCCGGCTTCGATCAAGCGGTCGCCGCTCTTGTTACCGATCTGTACGAGCGTGGTCTCGACAAGGACGTGCTCGTTGTTTGCATGGGCGAGTTCGGCCGCACTCCGCGAGTCAACAAAGGTGCCGGCCGCGACCACTGGGGCCAAGTGATGAGCAGCGTGGTCGCCGGTGGCGGCTTGAAAGTCGGCCAAGTCATCGGTTCCTCCGATTCGACCGGATCGGTTCCGAAGGATCGTCCGTATCGGCCGGAGAACGTGCTGGCGATGGTCTATCGCCACCTGGGTATCGAGTCGAATCACACGTTTAACGACAACTCCGGCCGTCCTCGTTATGTGCTGGAAGAACGTGGATTGATCAAAGAGTTGGTTTGACCGCTTCGAAAAACGGTACAACGGCTGACGGAAATCGGCGTCCTGCGTTCGGCCGATTGCCGTCAGCCGAAAGCCGATTGCCGTGATGCCATTTTTATCCTCCGTGACACCGCGATCGGAAAATGAATCGCCGAAACTCGTGGCACAGCTTCGGGCGGGCCTGCACCGCTGCGATGCCGTCGGAACGAGTCTGCTGGTTGCGATCTCTGGCGGAGCGGACAGCGTCGCGTTGCTACTCGGACTACTGCAACTTCGAGAGCCACTGAAGCTGACGCTGCGAGCGGCTCACTTGAACCATCAATTGCGTGGACCCGATGCCGATGCTGATGCCGATTGGGTGTCGGCGTTGTGTCAGCGACATGAGATTCCGTGCGACGTTGAGATTGCTTCGATTCGTGAGCTTGCCGAACAAGCTCGGCGAGGACTCGAAGAGACCGCTCGCGATACGCGGTACGAATTTCTGCGAGCGACCGCGACTCGGCACGGATGCGACGCCGTCGCCGTCGCCCACACGGCGGACGATCAGGCGGAGACGGTGTTGCATCACATCCTGCGCGGCACCGGGCTTACCGGCCTGCGCGGCATGGAATGGTCGCGCAGCCTCGGCGATTCGACGCGGCTCATTCGGCCGATGCTGGCGATTTGGCGAACCGAGGTCGAACAGTTTCTGACGGAACTCGGTCAAGACTTCCGGCAGGACGCGACCAATCAAGACATCTCGCTGACTCGCAATCGACTGCGACGTGAACTGCTGCCTCGCCTGGAACAGGACTTCAATCCGCGCGTGAGAGAACATCTCTGCCAGTTGGCGGAACAAGCGGCGGGTTGCGAAGAGGCGACTCGCATCGCTGCCGACACGTTGCTGGATGCCGCGCTGCTCGATCATTCCGACAACGTTGTGAGATTGCGGCGTGATGCGTTGACGCAAGTTTCGCGGTCGCTGGCTCGCGAAGTATTCGTCCGTCTGTGGCAGCGAGTGAATTGGACTCGTCAGTCGATGGCGTTCACTCACTGGGATCGCTTGGTGGACTTTGTCCAAGCGGATCAACCCGCCGCGATCGACTTGCCCGGCCCGGTCTCGGTCCGCCGACGAGCGAACATGATTGTCCTGGAGTGTCATTGAAATCCACGCGATTGTTCGGGAGGGCGAGGCTCCCGCCGAGCCGGTGCGTGAATCACGCGTGCTCTCCGACCCGGCTCGGCGGGAGCCTCGCCCTCCCAATGAGCGCAGCTTTTTTGTTGGAGGCCGGATTAGCCCCAACGGATTTGCTCGAACAGCAATCGCAGCTTCTCCGCTCGTGCGGGATTGAGTTGCCGGACGAACGCGATGCGGCCTCGCAGGTGCGCGGCGAAGTCGGCGTGGTTGTCGCGGTTTTGCGATGCCGGGCTAAGCTTCACGCAGTTGTGCAGGATCGCTTTTAGTCGGTCGAATTCGTCGCGGCGGATGTTCGGCTTCGTGTTGACGACGACTCCGGTGACGAGCTGCCGATGCCCGCGCCGCACGACCTTTCGCTTGCGGTGATTCAATCGAAAGCGTTCCGAACGGACGATCTGTTCGGTCAGCGGGATGACGCAGCGGAGCGCGTATCGAAAGTCGTCGTCGCCCGACAGCGTCAGGTCGTCGGCGTACCGCGTGTAGTTACCGCCGAACTTTTTGAGCAACCCGGACAGCCGCACGTCCAGGCCGAAGGCGGACAAGTTCGCGAGGGCCGGTGACGTCGGTGCTCCCTGCGGCAAGTGCCGGCGGACGTAGAGCGACTTCGTGGCCTCGTCCCCGTCCGGCACGGCCAGCGACCAGGGGACGGCGGAAGTCGTCAGTCGCCCCAGCCAAATCGCGGCCTCGCGGCAGTAGCCCATCGAACGGAAGATCGCGACGACTCGGCTGTAGGTCACGTTCGCGTAGAAGTTCTGCAAGTCAAGCTTGATGACCACCGCCTGCCCAACATGCGGCCGCGCGTTCGAGACGATCGACCTCCCCCGCACGAACCCATGCGCCGTGTGATGTGCCGGAATCTTTTCGAGAATCTCGGTCAGAATTTTTCGCTGCGCCGCTTTGAGCGTCTGCTTCGGAGCCTCAATCAACCGCCACTGAGTCTGCACTGGCCGGCTGTTCGGCGAGCCAGCTTCCAAACTCGCGGACCGCTTCTTGACCCAGCGATAAACGTAGTGCGACCGCTGCTTGTCAGTCGGCCGGCGATCCGAAGTGCTGCGATGCACGAGCCAAGCCAGTTCGCCGACGCGAACTCCCAGCCAATCGGCCAATTCTTGTGGCGTGTGAAAGACCGGCAGATGCCAACTCGCTAGAAGCGCATCGTCGCCGGTGCACAACAGGTCCAGGAACTGACACTTGCCCCATAATTTGCCTGTTGGCACAAAAGATGAAAACAGATAGGGCGACGATTTGCAGCTGACCAGAGGGGGGTACTTCCGGAGCGCATACGCCTGCTTCGGGTGTCGGCGACTCGTCAATTGAACTAGGCGTTGGGTTGCGCGTTGTCGGCCGGCTGACGCTTGACCGACCGACGTGATGTCGCCACGTCGGCCACTGCCGAGGAGCCATTTCAAGATTCTGACGAGAAGATTCATCCAGGTTGAGCCGGCGAAATGTCAACCGTATAGCGGCAGATAGGACGCGGCCCGCTCCCTGACGTTCGCAGTACGGCTTTGAATTCAAATGTGGTCGGCGGGTTGCTCAACGGGTCCAGTAGCGTACTGGCTGGAAGAACTAGCTTCTTCGGTGGCCAGTACGGCAACGAAATCAACGCAAGCGAACAACCGCGGGGTATCCCCGTGGCGTTGTTGAGCCGCCGTCAAAGCAGCTCACCAACAAGGCTTGGGCAACCCACCGACCACGCGCGGAATGTAGCGAGGTCGTTTGCTGGCCGCAAAGAACACAAAAGAGCCCAAAGAATGGCTTCCGAGCGCGTTCTCTTTGTGGCCAACTCACTTCTTCTCGTCCTCCTTCGCGCGGAAGTCGCCGGCCTCAACGATCACGAGCTTGGTGGGGTCGAGATACTTGCGGCAGGCTTTCATGACGTCGGCGGGGGTGACTTTTTGCACGCGGGCTTCGAGGTCGGCTTGGTACTTCAGCGAGCGGCCCGCTTCGAGCGATTCTTCGATGATCGCGGCGAGCTGCGCGTCTTCCGTGCGGCCGACTTGCTCGCCTTGGAGAAACCCTTGCTTGGCGGCGTCGAGTTCGTCCTCGGTCACGCCGTCCTTCAGCATCAGGTCAAGCTCTTCGCGGATCGCCTTCTCGACTTTTGGCATGTTGGCCGGGTTGCAGATGGCGTAGAGGTAGAACAGCGTCCGATCGTCGACGGCGGGAACTTGCAGGCCGCTGCCGACTCCGTAGCTCAGGCCGTCCTTCTCGCGCACGCGGTTGCCGAGTCGCGATGACAGCGAACCGTGGCCGAGGATGAAGTTGCCAAGATTCAGCGCGGCGAAGTCGGGATGGTCATCCTTCAGCGGGAAGACGAGTCCCGCGAAGTACGTCGCGCTCGCCTTGTCGGGAGTCGCGAGCGATTGGACGTTCCCTTTCACCTTGATGTCTGACTTCCGCACGATGCGCTGGTACGAGACCTTCGGCTGCCAGCCGTCGAAGAGTTTCGCGAGTTGTTGCTTCGTCGGTTCGGGGTCAAAGTCGCCGATGACGGTCAGCTCGCCGTTCTTTGCTCCGAGCATCGTGTCGTACAGCTCGCGAATCGTTGCCAGTGAGGTCCCTTGCAGCATCTCGACCTCTTCGGGAGCCGACGGGATGTAGCGCGGGTCGCTGCCGGCATACGGGTTGAGCTGCTTCGAGACAGCGGTTTGAGCGAGCGCGGTTGGATCGGTCTTGTTCTTTTCGAGGCTCGCAAGCTGCGCGTTCTTCAGCGTCTCCAGCTCTTTCTCGGCGAGCGCCGGTTCGCGGAGGACTTGTCGCAGGAGGTCGAGCGCGGCGGGAAGATTCTTCTTTTTCGTCTTGAGCGTGAAGGTCGCGACGCCGGGCTGACGGAGCGCCGCGGTCGCGTGCAGTTCGGTGAACTCCTTGTCGAGCACGTCGGTCAATTCTTCGCGTGACAACTTCTTCGTGCCGCGAGCCATCAGCTTCGGCAGCAGTTCTGCGGCCTTGGCTTTGTTGGTGAGCGATTCTTCGCTGCCGAACCGCAGCGTCAGCCGCAGCGTGACCGCCTCGCCTCGCGTTTTCTTCGGAAGGAACGCGGCGCGCAGGCCGGTCGGCAGGGTGACTCGCTCAGTGCGGGCTTCGATCTTCAGCGGATCGACATCGAACGCCTCGCCGGCGGCGACGTCCTCGCGACCTTTGTAGTCGCCGATCATTTCCGCCAGCGCGGGGGTCGGCGGGACGCTGACTCGTTCGGGAGTCTTAACCGGCAGGTACATGCCGACCGTGCGGTTGTTCTGCCGCAAGTACGCGGACGCGACTTTCTGAACGGCGGCCTTCGTGACTTGTTCCAGGCGGTCGCGGTAGACGAAGTACATCCGCCAGTCACCCTGCGAGGCCCATTCGGACAACTGAATCGCGAGGCCCGCGCTGTCGGCGGCCTGAAGTTCACGCTGCTTGAGCAGACTTTGTTTCGCTCTCGCGACGTCGTCGTCAGCGACTCCGTCGAGCGCGACTTTGTCGATCGCATCCAGCATCGCTTCGAGCACGACTTGAGGGTCGTTCCCCTTCGCGACTTCGGCCATCAACAGCAGCACGCCAGGATCGTGCAGCGCGAACGCACCGCCGGTCACGCTCGCGGCTTTCTTGGTCTCGACCAGAGCCTTGTAGAGCTTGCCGGAGGGAGCTTGTGTGAGGACGGATTCCAGAACATCGACGGCCGCGAACTCTGGGTGCGGCCCCGACGGAATGTGAAACACGCTGCCGACGACGGCGACGTCGCCGACTCGCCGCAGAGTCACGATCCGCTCGCCGTCTTGTGCCGGCTCTTCGGTGTAAGTGTTTTCGAGTTTGCGTTCCGGTTTCGGCATCGGGCCGAAGTACTTGTTGGCGAGCTTGAGGGCCGTCTCCGGTTCAAACTTCCCGGCGACGACGAGCATCGCGTTATCGGGCTGATAAAACTTGTGGTAGAAACGCTTCAAGTTGGCGACGGGAACACGCTCGATGTCGGCGCGGTTGCCGATCGTCGATTTGCCGTAGTTGTGCCACTCGAATGCGGCGGACAGCATGCGTTGCATCAGCACGGACTGAGCACGGTTCTCGCCGCTTTCGAATTCGTTGCGGACGACGGTCATCTCCGACGCGAGGTCTTCGGCCTTGATGAAGCTGTTGACCATGCGGTCGGCTTCCAGCTTGATCGCGAATTCGAGGTTGTCGTAGCTGGCCGGCAGTGTCTCGAAATAGTTCGTGCGGTCGAGCCAGGTCGT
>SYJG01000080.1 GCA_005798445.1 Planctomyces sp. | reverse complement strand
CGCCTCGTGAACGTGATGCCCGTGAAAGCCCTGGCCGCAGAACGCCGGAATCAGCGCCGGGTGAATGTTGAGCACTCGCCGCTCGAAGTCCGGCGGGATGCGGATCAGCGACAGGAACCCGGCCAGCGTGACCAGATCGACCTGAGCCGCTCGGCAGCGGTCGAAGATCGCGGTGGAAAAACTCTCGGCCGAATCAAACCGCTTCCGAGCAATCACCTCACACGCCAACCCCTCCTCGCGAGCACGCTCGATCCCGGCAATGCCCTCGCGGCTGGCGATGACGACGGCGATCTCGGCATTCAATTCGCCGGCTTTGATCTTCTTCAAGAAGTTGACCAGCGTCGTCCCGCCTCCGGAGATCAACACTCCCAACCGAATCGGCCGATCCAGCTTGGGCGAACGGAACGAAGAGGGAACGTTGGCTGTCATTCGAGTGTCCTGTTTCATCAGTGAAGATCAGCGGAGATTAGCGTTCCCGTGAGTTCTTCTCGAACGAGTTTGGAACACTAATCGACGCTAATCTTCGCTAATTGGGACAAGGGATTTTGCTGGGAAGAGTTCAGCGTTCTTTTGCAGGAACTCGTCGCGCCAGCGGTAGTGGTCGAGCAGAGTTGCGGTGTCTCGGCGGAGCAAGTGATACGCGAGATAGACGGCCTCGATTGTGGCCAATCCGGCGGCGGGGTCGTCGAAGACTTTCGAGACTCGCGGGTAGGCGGTTTGACATGCTGGCAGACTGCGAACGGGGAGGTGCGCGTACTTCTTCTCCATGCGTTCGGCCAGTCGCCAGGTGCCGTCGATGACGAGCAGTCCGCTGTTTCGATCCGCTTCGCTGAGCAGCGGCCCGCCGATGCCGAGCCGGACGTAGCCATTGAGCGATTCGGGGCCGTCGTCGGGGTAGGTCCAGAAGATGAACTCATTCCGTCCGCGCAGCGGTTCGACCGAGCATTTGTTTCGGTTCTCACGGCGGTGGACGACGATGATCGTGGGCGGGTGATGCGGCACGAGGGTCTGTGTCCTTGGCTCCGCCTTGTGGCGGTTGTTGCTGGGGGAATTCGGCGGCAATAGAGTGGGTTCGTCAGTCGTTCGCAAGCGGCGCGGTGCGGAGCGTGTTTGATGACGTTGCTGTTGTGTCCCGAATGTTGCCAGTGGCGCGAGCCGTTTGAGGGTCGCTGCCCCGTGTGTGCCGGATCGCTCGATCTCGCGATTCCCGATCCATCATTGGAGACGATTGCGCAGGAGATCGGCGACCTACAAGGACTGCTTGGCGAGGCGAATGTTTCGCGCGGCGACATGCCGAAGCGGGGCCGCTTGTTGGCGACGACCAACGGGTTGCTTTTTGTTCCGTGCGAATCGCGAGTGATCGTGTTCACGAACGACGATCGTGCGGGGAGCGCGATACGACCTGGCAGGCTCGGCCGATGGATTGATCGGTGGTGGTCATGCCTGAGCGGACGCGAACCGGCGGCTCGATTCGCGTGCGAATGCCGTGTGAGCGAGTTGGCAGCCAGCGACCGGCTCGCGTTGGCGGAGTTGCTGCGGTCTGATCCGGGAATTCTGTTTTGGTCTCGCGGCATGATCACAACGTGGGGGAGGCAACACGGTCAGTGGGAATTGGTTCGACGGAAAACGTATTCGTGGCCAGAGCGGATTGCGATGCGTGATCGGGATGGCGATCGTGCTCTACAAACTTGGTTGGAGACAACAGCGTGACCGCTCCCCATGAATGTTCGTTGACGGAATTCCTCGATCTGCTGCGCGAGTCGCTGAGCCGAGACGCTTGCTGGGGTGTCGTGCTGAGCCAGCCGTGCCGTGGTGCGGGCGGCTCGCCTGCATCTATGGAATCAGAGCATGTGCAGGCTAGCCCCCCGCACCGCAAGCTTGCCGTTCGCCCAGTCGAACTTTCGGGGCATCGGCAATACCAACTGGCCGAGCGGCGCGGGAAGCAAGAGTTTCATCTCAACCTCACCGCCGATGAGTTACTAACTCGGATCACGTCCGAATTCGGCGAACGGTTCGAGCAAGCAGACCTCTTTGCGCCGGACGCCGACTATTCGGCGCGAGTGATTCGCAAGGGCATCGCGCGGCTGACGCGACGCAAGCCGTCGAAGTCGGCTCCAACGCTGACGCATGATCGCGGCAAACAATACTTGATTCCGGAAGGCCGACCCTGTCCATTCTTGGCGGAGATCGGCGTGATGACTCCGGCCGGGCAGGTCAAAGCGGCGAAGCAGGCGAAGTTTCGGCAGGTGAATCGGTTTCTGGAATTCGTGGACGATGTCTTACCGGAACTACCGGCGCAGGGAGTCATCCGAGTCATCGACTTCGGGTGCGGCAAGAGTTACCTGACGTTCGCGCTGCATTACTTGCTGACCGAATTGCGTGGCCGAGAGGTCGAGATCATCGGTCTCGATTTGAAAGGGGAGATCGTGTTTGACTGCCAGCGAATCGCAGAGCGGCTTGATTGTCGCGGTCTGCGATTCGAGGTTGGTGACATCGCCGGCTATGCGGCAAACGTGCCGGTGGACATGTCGGTCGCGCTGCACGCTTGCGATACGGCGACCGATGCGGCACTCGCTCAAGCGGTGAGGTGGCAAGCGAAAGTGATTCTCGCAGTGCCCTGTTGTCAGCATGAGGTCTTCGGCTTGCTGACGGATGACTCGTTGCCCGGTTTGTTGCGGCACGGCATCTTGAAGGAACGCTTCGCCGCGCTGGCGACTGACGCGCTGCGAGCGGCACTGTTGGAGTCGGTTGGTTATCGGACTCAGGTGGTCGAGTTCATTGACTTGGAGCACACGCCAAAGAATCTGCTGTTGCGAGCGGTGCGAATAGATCGGCCTGTCGCCGATGCACACGAGCGGTACGAACGGCTGAAAACGCAACTTGGCCTGCGGGACTTCGCGCTCGAGCGGCTGCTGTGATTTAGTTCTACAGCGCACTTTTTTGTTGGAGTTCCGCCTTTAGGCGGTGGTGTAACCGGCTAAAGCCGGGTCTTCAGCTCGAACGTGCGCCGTCAGACCTGGACGGGCAAGAGTGCCCGTCCTACGTCGGCTCAAGCGAACTTTGCAGGGCGTTGCACAGACGGTCGATTTGTACGCGAGTGTTGTAGAGGTAACACGACACGCGAATCAGCCGTTCGCCGTGCCAATGGATGATCGGGATCTCGATGCCGAACTTCTCCCACAACGGAGTCTGAAGTTGGTCGCGAATCCCTTGATTCGGCGGGCCATCTCCCAGGGGCAGCGGCATCGCGATCATCGAACCGTACCACTCGCGACTGTCAGGGATCGGCGGTTCGAGTCCGGTGAGTTCGACGATTCGCTGTCGAGCGTACTTCGCCAACTCGTGTGTTTGCTCGCGAAAAGTTTCCAAGCCGAAGCGTTCCAAGAATTCGATCGCGCTCGGTATCGCCAGAAAGGGTGCCGGATCGCGTGTGCCGAGCCAGCGGAACTCGTCTTGCCAATGTGCCGGCCGGCCGCCGACGCTGCCGCCCCAGCTCATTACCGGCGGCGAGAGTTTCTGTTGATGCCGCTTGGCGACATACAAGAATCCGCTGCCGAACGGAGCGCTCAACCATTTGTGTCCGCTCGCGCAATAAAAATCGCATCCGAGTTTCCGCAGGTTGATGTCGATCATGGCGAGCGCGTGAGGTCCGTCGATGCAAACCTTAATGCCGCGCTTCGCCGCCTCGCGGCAGATGGCTTCGACGGGAAAGATCACCGCCGTCTGCGAGGTGATGTGGCTGACGACAATCAGCTTCGTGCGTTCGGTCACGCCGGCCATCAGTGCGGCGACTTGTTCCTCAGCCGACGTGATCGGTCGCGGCAGCAGTTGCACGACGATTTTGGCTTGTGTTCGGTCGCAGGCTCGACGCCAGATGCGCATCACCGCGCCGTACTCTTGATTCGTGAAGAGCACTTCATCGCCGGGTTGCAGCGCGACACTGTCGGCGACGATGTTCATCGCGACGGTGGCGTTGTCGCAGAACAGCAGATCGTTGCCATCTGCGCCGATGAGTTGGCCAAGTCTCTCAGCGGCATTGTCCAATTCGGATTCCATCTGCCGCAGGAAAAAATCCATCGGCTGACGTTCGAGTTTTTCGGTCCACGCCTGCCGAGCCTCGCGCACGCAGCGCGGCGAGGGGCCGAACGAGCCGTGATTCAAATACGTCACACCTTCGGGGAAGGACCATTCATCGGATATCGGCATCGGGAAATCCCTCGTTTGTTTCTTGTGCCATTTTTCGCCAGCTTGAGTTTTTCCGAAGAGACGGTTGGCGAAACATGAAGGGCGGAAAATGAAAACACAGACGATTTGCCGACGTATGAAACCGCCCACGCCTCCGGCTTGCGGTCTGACAGCGGCGGGCCAATTATTCCGCGTCTCCCACCAAAGCAGGAGTCTGCCAATGAAGCTTTCTGAGCAAAGCCATCCACAGTTGATCGACGAATACCTTCGAGGCCCGATGCTGCTGCGCGACGCGGTGGCCGGGATGACTCGCGAGCAGTTGTTGGCTCGGCCGATCGCCGGCAAGTGGAGCACGTTGGAAATCATCGCGCACCTCGCGGACTTTGAGCCAGTTTACTGCGATCGCATGAAACGCGTCCTCGCCGAAAATGAGCCGACACTCTTCGGCGGCGATCCCGACAAGTTTGCGGCCAAGCTGGCGTATCACGGACGGGATCTCGAAACGGAACTGTGTCTGATCGACTGCGTCCGCCAACAAATGGCGGCGATTCTGCGAACCGTTCCAGACGCCGACTTCCAGCGCATCGGACGTCACAGTGAAGCAGGACCGTTGTCGCTGCGCACATTTCTCGAACGCATCACCGGACACATTCCACACCACTTGCCATTCATCCTGGAGAAGCGCCGCTCACTGGGCGTTTGACCGAATCGCAGGATCGCAGCTCAATGAAAGCGGTCGATCTCACATGGCAGGTTTGCGCCGACGATGGCTGAAGACTCCGTCGATTTTTGGCGACTGTGGGCCGCTGTCTTCTTCAACGGTTGCACGCAGGTTTCCGAGCTGTTTTTCCGAGACATTGTCGGGTGCCTTGCCGCGCCAACACAACCGCAGAGCGTTGTCACGCAGAGGATCGTTACGAGGCAGGCACCGCAACGCGAGGAATTTGAGATCACGTTGTCGCCCCCAAGGATTGCCAATCAGAAACGGTGTTGGCCGGCTGAGGCGTTGCGTTTCGGATGGTCGTTGAGTTCGCCTTCGTCAACACACCGGTCATCGACATGCCGAAGAATCGCTGCAGGCCAGTCGCTCGCATCGTCACGAAATACGCGCACGAGGCGAGGAATCCGAACACGCTGAAGTCGAGATAACCGCAGGGCTGAATTTCGCGAGTCTGCAAGTCCGTCACGTCCAATCCGCACCGCTGAGCGGCGGACTTCAACGCAGCTGCCGAGTTCAGAAGGTAGCAGGTTGGAAAGACATCCTGTGGATCGGCTCGCTTGGTCAGCGCGAGGATCCGCTGTTTGAGCCCGTAGGGCATCCAGTACGAAGCAATCATCGCGGGATGCCAGCGGTTGGGTGTCAGAAACAAGAACTTTCCGCCCGGCTTGAGCACCCGTGATAGGTTGCGGAAAAAAGCCGTCGGATCGGCGACGTGTTCCAGCACATACCGGGCGACGGCCAAGTCGACAGTGCCGCTCGGAATCTGCCAATTCGGATCGTCCGTCAGAAGCGTGAATGATTCGAGATGCGGATTCTCAGCGGCGGTCGGATCGGGATCGATCCCCCAGAGTTTGATCTTCGAATGTGTGCGCCACGGGTACGGTGCGATCACACCTCGGCCGCAGCCGACATCCAGCACGGTCATGCCCGGCTCGACGGATTGCGCGATCAGCTCGTGATAGACCGACATGCTGGTCGGCATTTCGCCAAACATGCGATTTCGCAGCTTTGCGGCCAGAGCAGAGGGCATGATGATGTTCTCCGATTTTTGATTTTTTGATTTTTGATTTTCGATGGCAGGCCAATCGAAAATCGCAAATCACAAATCGAAAATCTCTTACCCGAATTCTGGCCGGCGGCGACCGAGTTGATCCTTTAGCCGAGCGACGATGCTGGAGTGCATCTGGCTGACGCGAGACTCGGAGAGTCCCAGCGTGTTGCCAATCTCTTTCATCGTCAACTCTTCGTAGTAGTACAGGATGATGATGAGCCGCTCGTTGCGGTTGAGGCCCTTCGTGACCAGCTTCATCACGTCTCGTTTCTGGATGCCGTTCGTCGGGTCTTCGCCCTTCTGGTCTTCGAGGATGTCCACCTCGCGGACATCCTTGTAGCTGTCGGTCTCGTACCACTTCTTGTTGAGGCTGACGAGATTCACCGCGCTGGCCTCGGCCTTCATGCGGTCATATTCCTCGGTCGAGATTTGCAGCTTGGCTGCGATGTCCGCATCGGACGGCGGATAACCGAGTTCGACTTCGGCCTGCTTGCGAGCTGCTTCGAGTTTGCTGGCCTTGCTACGAACGAGCCGCGGCACCCAGTCCATCGTGCGGAGTTCGTCGAGCATCGCACCACGGATACGCGGCACGCAGTACGTTTCAAACTTCACGCCCCGTTCCATGTCGAACGCTTCGATCGCGTCCATCAGGCCGAACACGCCAGCGGAGATCAAGTCATTCAGATCGACGCCATCCGGTAGCTTGGCCCAGACTCGCTCGGCGTTGTACCGCACCAGCGGCAGGTAGCGCTCCATCAGCGTGTTGCGAAGAGTGATATCCGATTGGTCCTTCTTGTAGTCGGTCCAAACGTCGGTGAGTTGTTCTTCCGTGAGCTTCGTAAGCGACATGACAAAACCCTCCGTGGGTCATTCCAGAGTCGATGGTTGAGGCAGGATTCGGAGCAAGTCCGAACGGTGAGGTGGGGCGAAGCGGTGACCTCCGGCGAACCATTCAGGCGCAGGACTGGCACCAACTTCTTTAATCAGATCGGCAAACTGAGGGAATGTTCTTGAATCCTTTCGCTACAAATTTCCTAACCGTTAAAGTCGTTCGAGCAGAGTCTGAGTCCGAACCGGTCTCGCACTAGCCAGCAGTCGCTTCGCGATTGTTCGCACATCGCGAGTGGCCGCGCCTTCAGGAACGGTCTCGACAAACGGCCGTCGCGCGGCAACCGCATGTGCGACGGCAGAGTCCTCCGCAACCCAGCAGCCAGAGGGTGCCGGACAACGCAGAAACATTTCGACGGTCTGTGAGAATCGGTTCAGAATCTGCTTCGCCTGATCCACCGACTCCACTCGATTCACCAAGACTTCCGGCATCGCCGACACATTCCCCTGCCAGGCTTTGAGCGTGGCATACGCATCCGCGATGGCCGTCGGTTCCGGAGTCGTCACTAAGAACGTCACGTCAGCAACGCTCGCGAATCGCCGAGCAGATTCCGACATCCCGTTCCCGGCATCGACGAACAAAACATCGTAGGCCGTTTCCAGGGCCGCAAATTGCTGAGCCAATTCTTGTGACGCCGCAAATTCCAAGAGACCGCTGGCTCCTGGAACGACATTGATGCCCGCCGGTCCTTTCAGGATCACTTCTCCGAGCGACTTTGCGCCGGTGAGCACATGCCCGAAGTTCCAATAGCAGTTCAATCCGCACAGCAGGTCGAAGTTGCTCGATCCCGGATTGATGTCCAGCAAACAAACCCGCGATCCCGCTTGAGCCGTCGCGACCGCAAGATTGAGAGCGAGATTGGATTTGCCGACGCCCCCTTTACCACTCGTGAAGACGACAATCCGTGCACCCTCGCTCGCCGACGCCGACGTGTCGGCCAAGCGGCGTTGGATGAGATTTCGCAGAGTTGAAGCTTGGTCACGCATTGAGATTTCAAAATGCAAAAACAGATTGAAAGTTGCAAATTGCAAATGGAAGAACAACTCCACGTCGCCCTTCGTTGCGGTTCAATTTGCAACTTGCTCCGCCGCGGCGGATGCAATTTGCAATCTCCGCCCAACTGCTACGTCTCCAACTTCTCCTGCCCCAAAACCAGCCGAGCCATTCGACTGGCATTGGCACATTCCATGTCATCTGGCACATCTTGTCCGGTCGTCAGGTAGCTCACCGGCAGCGGCAGCCTCCGAGCCGCCGTCAATAACGAACCCATACCGGCCGCTTCGTCCAACTTGGTCAGGATCAAAGCGGTCGTGTTCGCGGTCGCAAACTTCTCGCACGCCGCACGCAGGCTGCTAACCCCAGCGGTCAGACTTAAAACGAGATGCACTTCATCCACTTGAGCTTCCGCCAGCAGCGCGTTCAGTTCTTGAATCTTCAACTCGTCGCGCGGGCTCCGCCCGCCAGTGTCGATCAGAATCAAATCCAGTCCGACGAGTTCGTCCAACGCTCGCCTCATTTCGAGCGGACTGGTGACGACCTTCATCGGCAAGTCGATGATCTCGGCATAGGTGCGGAGTTGCTCGACCGCCGCGACCCGAAACGTGTCCACGGTCACGAGTCCGATTTTGATCCCGTCGCGCAGCCGAAAGTTGGCGGCCAGCTTCGCAATGGTCGTTGTCTTGCCGACGCCGGTCGGCCCGACGAGCGCCACGACTCGGCGACGGCCGGGAGTCGGCTTGATCGGTGACGCCATGCGGAAGTCGGACTCGACGAGTCCCGTCAACAGTGACTTGCAGTGGGCGTGATCGTGAAGCTGCTCCGGCTTCACATACCGGCGGACACGGAAGAGCAAATCGCGAGCGACCTCTTCTTCCACATCGCTGTCGAGCAGTTCGGTGTAAAGCTGAAACAGCTCCGGTGGCACTTCGCTGTCGCCACCCAGATGCCGCGACTTGTTCAAGCTTTCGAGCATCCGCTGAATCGAATCCAACCGCTCGTTGACTTCGACGGAACCGCGGAACTGCGACAGTTCGGGAATGTTCGTCTTGTCCGAGTACGCGACATTCGGCTTCGCTCCGCTGGGCTTCACGGGAGGCGTCGCGATCAACCGCTCCAAGCTGGGGCTGAGTTCAATCCCGCTGTCGCTCGGTTCAAACCGATTTGGATCGAGCAGTTCACGTTCCAGATGCTCCGCCAACTGAGAGGGAGACAAGACACGCGAGTCGTCCGAACTGAAATGATTCGTGAGACTTTCAGGCGAGCGGGGCGGCGTCAGCCCCCCGATCGTGGCTTGCAGAGCCGGGGGGCTAGCGCCGCCCCGCTCGCCGGATTCATTCATGGCTCGCGCTCGGCGCGGGTCTCCTGACCCCGCCGTCTCCACGCGAGCGATGACTTCCACCTCGCTTCGAGACTTCAACCACGGAAACGCGCGCCGCTGCACGATCGAGCGTGTGTTGACCACAACCGCTTCTTCGCCCAGTTCGCGGCGCATGATCCGCATCGCTTCCTGCATCGAGGCGGCTCGGAAAGTTCGAATATCAGGCATGGATCACTCCTGCGCCGAGCGACAAGGCAAAGGGAATTTGCCCCAACGACTCGACCTGTGTGTCACGAGAAATGTCGTTCAAACTGAGAACCGTCAAACGGGGGAACTCGGTCGCCGTGATGTGTCGCAAGCCCAGCCGCACTGCCGACGAGGTCGTCAGTACGAGACTGGTTTCCGTCGTCGCCAGCATCTCGGTCAGCGATTGCCGAATCGCATCGCTGGTCGCGAGCGACAACTTCACGACTAGTCCGCTGTCGCTGAAATCGACTCCCGCCGCGATCACATCTTCGAGGTCAGGATCGAGTGTCACGACTCGGAGCACGCGCTGCGCATCGCGATGACGCTGACAGATCGTGCGAGCCAGCGCCGAGCGAACGTACTCGGTCAGCAGCACCGGGTTCTGCGTTCGCCCAGCGTAATCGGCCAGTGTTTCCAGGATCGTTTCCAGATCGCGAATCGGCACCTGCTCGCGTAGCAAGTGCTCCAACACTTGATGCACGAGTGCCGGCTTCAGCAGCGACGGCACCAACTCATCCACGACCTTCGGCGACGTGAGCCGCAAGTTGTCGAGCAGCCCATGCACCTGCTGCCGAGTCAGCAATTCCGCCGCGTGTTCGCGAACGACTTCGTGCAGGTGCGCGAACAGCGCCTCGGTCGGATACTGCACGAGATAGCCGAGCAACTCCGCACGATCGCGAAGATCCGGTTCAATCCAAATCGCCGACCGCCCCGTCACCGGATCGACCGTTCGCTCACCGGACAGTTCCCCTGAGACAAACGACGTCCGAATCGCCAGTAGCCGATCCACGCGAGCCTCGCCCGTTGCGACCGGAATCCCGCGCAGCTTGAGTTCGTAAGCAAACGGCTCGGATCGCAGGTTGTCTTTGATCCGCATCTTCGGCAGTAACATGCCCAACTCATGTGCGATGTGCGTTCTCACCGCCGAAATCTGAGCCAACAAATCACCGCTCTGCGCAAGCGTCACGAGACCGGGACCGATCGTCAGCTCCATCGGATCAACTCGCAGAAAGTCTTCGACTTTCGGAGCCGGTTTGTCTTTGGACGCCGTCACGGCCGGAGCTGCTTGCTGCTCGGCGTGTGTCTTGCGGAGCATCGTTCCCACAATCGCACAGCCCGCCGCCATCGCGATCAGCGGCAACGCGGGGAGGCCGGTGAAACTCATTGCCGATAAGAACGCCGCCGCCAGGAACAACGCTTCCGGATGCCGAAATGTCTGATGAATCACATCGCGCCGCAAATCGCTGTCGCTAGACGAGCGAGTCACGATCAGCCCAGCCGCCAGCGAGATCAAAAACGCCGGCACTTGGCTAACCAGTCCGTCGCCAATCGTCAGTCGGGTGAAGACATCGGCCGCTTCACCGATCGGCATGTCGTTCTCGAACACGCCCATGTACAGCCCACCGACGATGTTGACCGCCAGAATCACCAACCCCGCGACCGCGTCGCCGCGCACGAAGTTGCTGGCTCCGTCCATCGCCGCGTAGAAGTCCGCTTGCCGAATCAAATCCTCTCGCCGTTGCCGAGCTTGCTCATGATTGATCG
>SYJG01000079.1 GCA_005798445.1 Planctomyces sp. | reverse complement strand
GACGCGCCAGCGAGGGCGAGCGCTTCACTGACACTCGATCTGAAATTCGTTGCCCGATGAAGCGTTCGCCCTCGCTGGCGCTGCGGGTTAGGGTTGGCATTCGCGCAGTGCCTCCGTGAATCGCTCGATCTGCCAATCCGAATCCTCCAGGCCAACTGAGACGCGGATCAGATGCCGCGAGATGCCGCAGCTTTCGGCGAATGGGAGCTCGTTGTAGTGAGCCAGAATCGTGAACGGGCAGCAGAGCGTGAAGCTGGTTCCCAGATTCGGACCTTTGGGGATTTGCAGCGCATCGAAGAACCGCTCTGTCTTCGCGGTCGCGTCGCGCAGCACGACCGAGAACAGTCCGCCGAATCCGCCGCCAGGTCGGAGATGCCGTTCGTAATTCGCGCGATCGACTCGTGCTGGATAGAAGACGTCGGCGACTTGCGGTTGTTCGGCGAGGAACTCGCACAGCCGCGCGGCGTTGTCGTTGATCTTCGGAATCCGCTCGGCAACGTCGCGCGAGTTGCGTTCCAGAACGATCGCATCCTCACCGTAAAAGATGTCCTCGAACTCTTCGGCCAGCAGCGTCTTCAGCCGGTCGTAGTACGGCCGCTCGCGATTGAGCACCAGCGAACCGGCCAGCACGTTGCCGGCTCCGGAAAAGTATTTCGTGAGGCTGGTGGCGACGACATCCGCGAGCGGCAGCGTGTCGAGATTCACGCACGCAGCCAGCGTGTCGTCGATCAACAACGGGAATTCGTGCCGCAACGACAGCTCGCTGAGTCGCGCAACGTTCGGACTGCCGAGCAACGGATTCCCCGGCAGCTCAACGACCAGTCCGAGCAACGGCTCCGCCGCCGCCAACCGCGCGATCTCGTCAATATCCGCTTCGGTCCCGTGAGGAAAGAACGAGCACGCCCGCTCAACCGGTCGCACGCGCGACAGCCGTTGCTGCACCTTCAAGTTGTCCACATACGGAAACCCAAACTGAACGCTGCGCGCTTCCGGCCGCAACCGCTGAAACAGCCGATACGCCGTGAAGATCGCCGCCATGCCCGACGGAAACAGGTACACGTCCTCGGCCGAGCAACCTTGCAACTGAGCCACTCGTTCGCGAAGCAACGTCTTCTCTGGAGTTCCGTCTGTTGACGTCGCAGCGCGTCCTTCGAGCAACGCGACTGCCTGTCGTGATGGGATGATCTCTCCCGCGTGTTGCCAAAACGCTTTCGCCGTGTCGCGCGCGGAGATCGGCATCAACACCGCATAAACTCGCTCGCCGAGTGGGCCAGCGATTGTTGCGCTGATTCCTGTTTCGCCGTGAATGAATTCGGCACACCGCCAAGCCACGCGCTCCGAGGGAAACGCGATCGCACACTCCCCCGGCCGAGCCAGCCGGCGCTCGTACTCGGCGAACAGCCGCGCGGTGTCAGGATGAAAGAAGAAGCGCGGATACCCGCACTGCATCGCGTCAGTGACCGTCGGATCGGCCTCTTCATAGCCGACGTTGTCTCGCCAACGCGGCAAGCAGACCGAGACGGCGTGCCGTTCTTCCGGAATCGGCAAGCCGAGGTCTGTTCCTCGCCAGCGACTGACAATCGGCGGAGACGTCATGAACGGAAACATTCCTCTCGCAACCTAATTTCTCGTGATGGTCTCGTGCAGATTCAAAATCGCGCGAGCCACGCTCGTCCAAGCGGCGAGTTCCGATTTATCGAGATCAGCCGATGCCGGCTTAGCTCCGACCGTGAGCAGTTCGTTGGCGGCGGTTGCGTCTGACTTGTATTCATTGAGATGCGATTGCAGCAGGCGTTCGAGGACATCCGCCTCGGCCGGTTTGATCGGACGCGAGACGGCTCGGCGGAAGGACCAATCGAGTTTGTCTCGCGTCGTCGAGCCACCCGATCGGAGGATGTTTTCTGCGAAGGCTCGCGAGGCTTCGACGTACGACGGGTCGTTGAGCAGCACGAGCGATTGTAGCGGTGTGTTCGAACGGGGACGGTCGGCAGTGCATTCTTCGCGGTTGGGAGCGTCGAATGCGAGAAAGCTGGGATGCAGGTATTGCCGTTGCCAGTGCGTGTAGAGGCCGCGGCGATACAGGTTCTCGCCCGTGTCGTTTTGCCATTCGCGAGCCGGGAAGTTGAGGTACGCGAAATAGCCCGGCGGCTGATACGGGTGAACGCTCTTGCCGCCGAGCTTCGTCACCAGCAAGCCGCTGACCGCCAGCGCATTGTCGCGGACCAGTTCGGCGTCGATACGGAACCGTCCCTGTCGTGCGAGCCAACGGTTGTACGAGTCGGCCTCGCGCAGCTCGCGACCGGTGAGAGACGACTGCTGATAGGTCTTCGACAGGACGATCGACTTGATGAGCTGTTTCACGTCCCAGCCGCTGTCGGCAAACGTGGCGGCGAGATGATCGAGAAGCAGTGGATGGCTCGGCCACTCCCCTTGTGCTCCGAGGTCATCGAGCTTGCGCGACAAGCCGGCTCCGAAGAGCTGTTTCCAAATACGATTCACGAACACTCGCGCCGTCAGCGGGTTGTCTTTCGAAACGATCCACTTCGCGAGGTCGTAGCGTGACAGACGCTCGGCGCGGGTCTCCTGACCCCGCCGCTCGTCTGACCGCCGGTCTTCTTCCGACGCACTCTTGTCTTTCGAGGAGACCTTCGGTCGGTCGGGGGGCTCGGTCAGGAGACCGGCCCCAGCGCTGAGACCGACCCCAGCGCTGAGACCGGCCCCAGCGCTGAAGACGGCCGGGAACGCGGGGGTCACCTCTTCGCCGCTATCGTCCATCCAGTTGCCCCGTTTCAGAATGCGAACCATGCGCGGTTGGACCGAGGCGGTGATGAGCGTGCTGGGGATGCGAGCCTCCAAATCCTTGCGAGCGCTCTCTCGTTCGGCGAGTTGCTTGCGAGCGGCGTCGAGCATCGGGGCGATCGAGCGGTAGTGCGCGGCGAGTTCGTTCTTCTGTGCATCGCTGCGTTGTTCGGCGGCGATCGCCAGCAGCGAGGCGATGTTCGACGGCGGAGCTTGATCGGCTCGGATCGGTCGCGGGGAAGTCGCCACCGAAATCCGAAAGCGGCCGATCGTGTGGTTTGGGTTGTCGAGATTTTGCAGCAGCGAGATCGTCAGCATCGAACTCTCTCCGCCAACGATGTCGCTGACGGTTTCAAACACGGCGGTCTGCGGCTGGCCGACTTTTTCCATGATC
Source organism: Planctomyces sp. (assembly GCA_005798445.1). GTDB lineage: Bacteria > Planctomycetota > Planctomycetia > Planctomycetales > Planctomycetaceae > SXKJ01. Next base: position 42,068 of record SYJG01000079.1, on the reverse strand, counting down.
GCCCAGCCCCACGTTTTGCCTTTCGCGTCGCCGTCGATCGCGGCTGCCACCGCCCATTTTTTGTACGGATTGCTTTCGGCTCCGCCCGTTTGTTCGTAGGTCGCGGTCGCGTTCTGCAACGGGACGGCTTCGTCGATCGTCTCGCCGACGATGTGCTTCACGGTGAACTCACTGAGCACGAAGTTGCCGTTGCCGGCTCGCCCCGGACCTTTTGCCGGCAGCGAATCGTCCGGCAGAACCTCGAGACGGAAGGCCGTGATCCCTTGCGGCGGGTTCTTCACAACCAGCGTGTACGTGTCGGTCGCCGGGTTCTTGCCGCTGGCGAGAATCGAACCATCGTCCTTTGCCGTGAGAGTAACTCCTTCGGCCGAGGTGATGCTGGCTGACTTGAGCACGGTCCACACGACGTGCGATTTCTCCCACGCCGCCTGGGCGGCGGCGAGTTCTGGCGTCGTTGTCTCCAAGACCTTTTTAACGCCAGCAATTTCCTGGTCGAGCTTCGCCAGCGCGGTTTCTTGGTCGGCGTTCGGAACTTTGACGAACGGCCCCCAGTTGCCGTCGGCGTGTGCGCCGGAGTACAAGCCCCGCTCTTGGATGTCGGCGAAGAACGCCTCAAAGCGATAGAAGTCGCGCTGCGTCAACGGATCGAACTTATGGTCGTGACACTCGGCACAGCCGAGCGTGATCCCCATCCAAGTGCCGGTCGCGTTGCGGACACGTTCGGCGATGTACTTCGCGAGGTACTCCTTGTCTTGCACGCCCCCTTCGGCGCTCATCATCCCCAGGCGGTTGTAGCCGGAGGCGATCAACTGTTCGCGCGTTGCATTCGGCAGCAGGTCGCCAGCGAGCTGCTCGATCGTGAATTGATCAAACCGCTTGTTCGCGTTGAATGAGTCGATGACGTACTGCCGAAATGGCGAGACGCTCATGTCCTGATCGCCGTGATAGCCAACGGTGTCGGCGTACCGCACGAGGTCCAGCCACCACATCGCCTGCCGCTCTCCGAAATGCGGCGACTTGAGCAGCCGATCGACGAGCTTTTCGTAGGCGTCCGGCGACGAGTCGTTCACGAACGCAGCGACTTCCTCGGGCGTCGGTGGCAGACCGATCAGATCGAAGCTCAGCCGGCGGATCAACGTGATGCGGTCGGCGGCGGGTGACGGTTTGAGATTTTGTTTCGCGAGTGACTCGCGGATGAATCCGTCGATCTTTGGGGCCGATTGAAAAACGGTATCACGGCTTTCGGCTTTCGGCTCTCGGCTTTCGGCCGGGCGTTTGATGGGTAGGAAGGCCCAATGGCCTTCGTACTTTGCACCCTGCTCGATCCATTTTTTGAGCAGCGCGATGTCGCGCGGCGTGAGCGACTTCCCACTTTCTGCCGGCGGCATTTTCTGTTCGGGGTCAGTCGAGGTGATGCGGCGAAAGAGTTCGCTCTCGGCCGGCTTGCCCGGCGCGACGGTGCCCGGTTCACCCGGCTTTCCGGACAACCCTTCGGCCGTGTCGAGCCGCAGATCGGCCTTGCGTTTGTTCTTGTCCGGCCCGTGGCAGAAGAAGCAGTTGTCAGACAGGAGGGGCCGGATGTCGCGATTGAATTCGACAACGTCGGGCAACGGAGCATCCGCAGCGACCGCCAGGTTCACGGACAACGCGAGCACGAAAACAAACCAGGACGAGGCACGCATCGCAGTTCTCCTCGGTTCATCAATTTCAGGGATGCCAGATTATCAGATTGGCCGGTCGGCCTGAAATCGAGCGAGTGCTGATCGGGACGAGTAAAAATGCCATTCCATCAGCGTCGGACGGTACTCGGCGAGGATCGCTCGACGAGTGGCCAGATCCAGCCCCACGAGTTCCGGGTAATCGTAGGATTTGGCTTTTTGGATATCGTCGATGCTGAGGATGGAACGCAATTCGTGTGTCTCTCGGAATAATTCCGCCAGTCGAGTTGAGATCGTGATGTCGTAGCAATCGTGCGTTTCGATCAGCAAGTCCCATTCGGCGAATTGCCGGTGAGATTGATCGGTGAAGATTTCGTTTTCTCCTCCGTCACAGTCGCAGACGATCAACCCGCGATGTCGAATGGGAATGCTGCCCAGTTCTTCAGCCGTAAACTGCGATCGGATCTTCAGGCGTCTTGCCACTCGGTTGAGCTTCGCGCAGGCGGCGCAGAGTTGCCGTGATCCTTCGTAGGTGTCGTAGGCGTAGACCGCCGCTTTGGGGACTCGCATCGCTAGCCCGACGGCGTAGTACCCTTCCGCACAGCCCACGTCGATGATCTCGGTGTAGCCCGCTTCGCAGATCTCAGTGATCCACGGATGCAGCTCGGACTCGTACGAGCCCAGCAACTTGGGGTACAGCGAGCTGGCAATGGAAGTCATCTCGGCGTACCGCAGTCCCGCGAGCGGGCCATGACGGACGACGGCATCCGAGAACATCTGATGGATTTCCTCCGTCGACAGTGACTGCATGAGCCTTCTCGCACCGAGGTGTCAATGAAATGACCGCCGACTCAACGAGCCGGCGGTCAGAACGAACAGCCGTTCCACCGCTGCGATTATCTTGGCGGAAGAGGAGGTGGAAGTGGCGGCGGTGGCGGCGGTAGCGGTGGGGGAGGCGGAGGAAATGGCATGAAACTGCTCCATTCAAAAGGTGGTGAAAGAACTCTGACGACAGATATACGGAAGCAAAGGGAGTTGCTCAACAGAGACGCGATTTTCCCTCACGGATTCAATGAACCGCCATCACGCATCAGGCGATGCCGTAGAACTTGCGAGCATCGCGAAGTTGCCGACGGATGGTTCCGGCGATCGAACCGTCATCTTTGGGAACTTTCCAAACATATTCGTTGGCCGCTTCGGCGGTGCCGAAGTCTCGTTTGTTAAAGCTCGGCCCGCCGTAACAGTAGTGCAACACTTTTGGACCCGCGGCATCAAGCAGCGGCATCGGCTGATCTTCTTGAAAGTTGGTGAGGCAGAGCTTTGTCGAGACGGCTTTGAGTTTCAGGCGGTGCATGGACATCACGAGAGCCCACATCGCGGTCAGCCAGGTTTTGCGAGGTTGGCCGTAATCTTCCGTGCCAATTGTCGGAAACAGTTCCATCATCTCGAACCAGGAATCGCTGAGCGGTCGTTGCCAGCGTGTGGGGATGACGTGCGGCACGCCGCCGTCAATGAGTGGTTTCCGTAACCGGCGGGGATTGATACCGGCTTGGCGACAGACATCGTCCAGAGTTGGCTGATGCTCGGGTGCGTCTGGTTGAAGATAACCACAATAGTCGAAGCTGATTTGTCGGTCGGAGAGGATCAGTTCGTCGTACGGAAACGGTTGCAGAAAGAGCATGTCTGAGTCGCACAACACAATGTAGTCGGCATCGGCCTCGACGTGCCTGAGTGATCCGGCGGTGTTGCGCGGCGGATAACTGATTCCATTCAGATCACGATAATTCGGCGCGAGTTGCAAGCGTCCACCGGCTGCTCGAATCTGCTCAAAGCCGGGCAGAAGCGGTTCACCCTGCTGGTGGACCACGACGATCGGCGGACGTCCCAGATGCGTCACGCACGAATAATGAAACAGCATCGTCTGCCAGACCAGATAGTCTGTGTTTTCGGTGCAGACGACGATTTCGTGTCGTGGCATGTTTCCGATTGTCGATTGTCGATTTTTGATTGAGGATGCGGTTCAATCGAAAATCAAAAATCGGAAATCGAAAATCCTCCATCAGTTGGTTGCTCGCCGGAACGGGCGCAGTTGCAGTTTGGTTTGATGTTCCACGAAGGACGTTCCGTCGGTTTTTCGACCGAGCAGGTAATCTCGCTGCCAGCCAGGTTTGCTCTCGGATTCGAGATATCGGGTGAGCCGCTCAATTTGTGCGGTTCGCGCTGTTCGCCATTGTTCGAGAGCTTTTTCGAGCTTCGGGTTCGTGGACAAGGGTTGGCAGACCGGATCAAACGACTCGGCCAATCCGCGCGGAACGGGCACGATCATGCAGATCGGCTCCCCTTGCTCGAAGCGGACGGAGTGATTGCGGCGAGTCAGCTTCCAATTCATGGTGAACGTGGATTCGTTCCAGTCGGTCTCGACGATTCCTTCGAGCGGTTGAATTCCATCTTTGATCCAATTGGACGGACCTTTTACCCACAGGTTGACGCCCCGCGGGGTTCGAAACAGATACGGCAACAAGATCGTGAGAACTCCACCGCCGAAGTGGCTCACGATGTAGTCCGATTGGCCCTGTCCGTTTCGCGGCTTGCGGACTTTGAGATCCGCGAGTTCCGGTCCACCATTCCATCGCACGCTGAAACTGATGGGGCAGCGGATGATCCACCCCCCCTGATTCGCGATCACCAGCGGCAAACAACGATAGGCAAAACGGTCACGACTCTGGTCCATCCATTCACGGTTGGACGAAGCCGGCTCAATCGGCATGCCAGCTTGAGGATTCAAGTCGAACGCGATGAGGCGGCGTTGGCGTTTTTTCGTCATGTTGACTCGTCGGGCCGACACGGAGGGATCACATCAATCGTCTTTGGATTTCCGTGGCATCCTGAGTACCGGGTGGTCGGGGTATTGATTACGAAACTTGATCCAGCGTTCGAGCCATTCCTCGGAGGTCAGGCTGGTGGCCGCACCTCCTTCGTGAATGCGCTGCGAGGACAGAATTTCGCCAAGCAGCTTCACATCCTCACGGTTCAGTTGCGAGTCTCCCGCCACAATCCAGCGGCTCCGATCGAATCTTCGAACGGACGAGCTTCTTCCGGAGGCGATGACTTGAGCCCCCGAACCTTCCAGCGAAAGTTGGTAGATCATGTCTGGCATTCGCCACGAAGGAGCGATCAACTTTCCCAGCGTCGCGTCCCAAGCGGTGAGTCGACCATCGCGACTGGCCACCAACAACAGTTCTTCGCCGGGCAGGAACGTCGCGTCGAAGACTTGGTCGAGGTGCTCCCGAGTCGCCAATTCCGCGCGTCCCGTGGCAACGTCCCAGATGCGGGCCTGCTTGTCGGACGAAGCGGTCAGCAAGCGCCGACCGTCGTGACTGAACTTCACGCTGAAGACCCATCCGGCATGCACCAAAACCGGACCAACATTCTCGCCAGTTTTGGTGTCCCACAGACGAGCCGTATGATCAGACCCGCCAGTCGCGATCAGCCGCCCATCGGGCGAGAACTGCGCGTCATGGATGAAATTGGGCGAATGCCTTAGGACGAACAGTTGCTCACCCGTCGAGGTTTTGCGCAGTTCGATCATCTCGTTGCAGCCCCAGATCACGAATTGGTCGCCCCGTGCCGAAAACCGAATCCGATCGCGAATCACAAAGCCAAAAGTCGCGGGCTTTCCTTCAAACGCCTGGTCCTCGGCGCGGACTTTTCCTGTTGCCGCATCCAGCAATAAGACTTGGCCTTGGTAGCACAACACGACGACCGTTTGGCCATCCGGGCTGCATCGCACCGCGATCGGTTGTGACGGAGTCGTGACATCCGCAAACACCGATTCAGCCGTTTCGGAATTCACGAACCGAACAGACCCAGGATCGTCGAGCTTCTGGTCTTGCAATCCACGTCGGGCGTCCTCTCGCGAGCCGCCACACGCGAGCACCACGAGCGGTGATTTGGGAACGAAGTCGGCATCACTGATGAGTCCGGGACCGTAGAGTTTCGGGCCGACTGTCTTCCCAGATCGCGAATCCTGAATTGCAACGCTGCTCCGAGACCGTCCATTGTCAAAACTCGAAGGGAGCCAGCGGTCACCGCTTTGGTTCAACCGCACAAACGGAGTCGACTCTGTATTGGCAATGGCAGAGTCCAGCGATTGTGCCTCGCTCAGTCGCCAGATTCGGGTCAAATCGCCCGTCCAGTGAGTTGTCGCAAAGGTCGCTCCATCAGGCGACCACACGCATTTCTGAACGGCGTCACAATGCAGGATTGGGCTGCCAACCAACTTTCCGGACGGAATCTCCAACAAGCGAACGGACTTGTCCGCACTTCCCGCCAACAGAAACGAGCATTGCGGATGAAAGCTCAAGCAGAAATTCACATGCGGAAATGTGATTCGCTTCTCGACTGAGCACCCTGCATCCGCATTCAACAGCAAAATGTCGAAATCTTCCGCGAGAGCAATCCACATCCCATCGGGTGATTGAGCCGACGCAAAGACGCGACTGATCTCCCGCTCCCATTCGATGGTCTCCAGATCGAGGTTCCAGCAACGAGCGGACTTGTAGTCGTCGAGAACCAGTAGCCGATCGTTGTCGATGAAAATTGGAGCGACGTTGGACGCCGCGGGCTGGGCGGGCAGCAGAGGCTTGGAATTAAGTTGGCCGATTGAGGAAGAAAAAACTCGGATCTGTTTGTCCTCGCTGCGAACCGCGAAACATTCGCCATTTCGAGCAATGGCCGCTGAGGATACGGGACTGCCGACTTCCAGCGGACCAGTCCGAAACGACTTGTTCGGAATATCGCGGACTTGCACCGTCCGTTCGCCGCCGACAACTAGCAAGCGGCCGTCCGAACTGAACTGCAGAGAGCTTACTTTCTCAGGGTGGTTCCAGCGGTCGAATTCCTTATTCGTGGGATACTCGAAGGCAATGACTTCAGCGTTGGATGCCAAGACCAACAGTTTTCCATCGGGGCTACAGGTTGCGGCATGGACCCAATCCTCGATCGGGACGTTCGCGCGGCTGCCATCAGACACGTTGAGTAACTCGCATGTGCCATTGAGTGTGAGAGTCAGCAACTGATCATTTTCTGAAGGGTGATAGCTCAGTTCCTTGATCCACACCGATGGCTGTGCAAAGGCCTGAATGGGTGTCGTGATTTTTGGCAACCACGATTGAAACCGAATGCGATTGTGCTTCTCGCGCAGCGGATGATTCTCGGTCGCGGAGACGGCATTCGCGAACCACAAGATCGCCTCGCGCGGATCGCCATTGCGATCGGCGGTCAGCCCAGCCTCGGTGTAGGTGTCGATAGTCGACTGCTCGGCGGCCAGGCGTGCCTGCTTCTCATCGTCGCGAGCGAGCTTGGCCTCGTTGGCATCACGCTTCGCGGCCGTTGCCAATTTATTGAATTCGACGGCCAGCCAAGGTCCGACGATCCCTGCGATCAGCAGCAACAACGTGATCGCACCACCCAAACTCGCGATCATCCGATTGTGGCGGCACCAGCGAGCGAATCGTTCGACCGGACCAATCGGCCGAGCCAACAATGGCAACCCCCTCAGCCAGTGATCCAAGTCATCGGCCAGAGCTTGCAGATTCGGATAGCGTGAGTGGGGATCCTTCTCCATCGCCTTCAAGCAGCACGCTTCGAGATCGCGCGGCAGGTCAGGCCTCACCGACCGAGGCGCTGGGGGTGCCTCGCGGACGTTGGCGACTCGCGCGATGATCGTCCACGGATCGCCGGAAAACGGAGGTCGGCCACACAACATTTCGTAGAGCACCACGCCGACACTGTATTGATCACTGTGCGGACCAATCTCGGCGATCGCCCCGCGCGCCTGTTCCGGAGACATGTAATTCGGAGTGCCGACGATTTGCCCATCCATCGTCATGCCCGACTCGATGTCCCCTTCACGTTTCGCCAACCCAAAGTCCATGACCTGCGGCCGACCCGCGAGATTCAGCATGATGTTGGCCGGTTTCACGTCGCGATGAACGATCCCTTCGGCGTGGGCGTAGTGGAGTCCCTCGGCGATTTGCCTCGTCCAATCCACTGCCGTCCGCAAGTCGAGTCGTTTTTCTCTGAGCTTTTGAGACAATGGGACGCCGCTGATGAACTCGGTGACCAGATACGGACCTTCGTCGGTCTGACCATTCTCATACAGCGTGACAATATTGGGATGATGCAGACGCGCCGCCGCTTTGGCCTCACGATGAAATCGCTCCATCATGTCGCGATCGTCGGGCCCGAACCGAGGCACTTTCAAGGCGACTTCTCGATCCAGCAACGGATCGTGGGCTCGATAGACCGTGCCGAACGATCCGCGACCCAGAATGCTGATCACTTGAAATCGTCCGACCAACTTTCTCGACGCCACAAGCGCATCGGAAGCGTAGACTGTCGGCTCGGTGGGGTCCGCCGAAGGGACGAAGTCCAGCGTCATCGCCTGATTCAGATCAGTGTCATCGTCGCTGCCGATGATGACCGTCCTCTTCGAAGCGGCGAGATGTGCGGTCGGACCACTCGGATCGCCAGGAGTCTTGAGAGCAGACGACGGAGTATTTTGAGACGTCATCTGACAAGACTCACAACGCGGCGGATCAGACTTGCTCGATTCGGAAAGGATCGCGCCGCATTCCGAGCACTTTTGCCGAGCGTTTTCTGCCATACGTATTCCAAAACCTCAATTCACCGCGAGCGCAGACCTGTATTGGAGCGTAAACACCAACGACCGATGAATCCTGAGTTGCGAACGTCCGTGGAACGCGCCCACGATGATCGCGGCTCGCTCCGAAACAGACCGCGGTTCCGTCTTCGACCGACGAAACTCTTCCAAAATCGTCCACTGCCACTCCGACACCAACACCTTCGCTGCCTTCCCTGACATGACGCGCCTCTTTGACCAAGTCCGCAGAGTTCCGTCAAAAATGGCGGCTCGTGGTCGATCAACTTTCGATGGCGGCACTAGCCAGCGGACGCCGCAGTCTCCAGCAGCGGGCGTCTCACTCCTACTCCGACTCGGACGAATTCGAGTAGGAGTAGGAATAGGAATAGGAATAGGAATCACACCAAAGGCGTTGCTTGACCGTCGGCTCCGACGGACAACGGTGTCCAGACCAGCGCCACCTGGCTGATCGTGATGTCCGCCTTCTTCGGTTGCAGAGTGAGTTCTTCCAACTCAATCGAGGTGGGATCGACGTGCGCGGAGAGCTTCTCGGCTTCCGCTTTGAACTCCGCATCGAGCGCGACCAGACGAGCCTGCACGGCTTCGACATTTTCTTCGGCTTCGTTTGCGAATCGAAGAAGTGCGGCGGCGATTCTATCGACAATGTGGGGCAGGTTTTCAACCTGCTCGTCCAGACTGCCGAGCAGGTTGAAAACCTGCCCTACGGCTCTACATTTCGAGGCATGCCAAACTACACCCGCATGGAATTGATGATCTGCTCGGCCGCGCGGTGGCTGGAAGACGGAGCGATGGTTGTCGTCGGCACCGGTGCTCCGTGCGCGGCGGCGATGCTGGCTCAGAAGACGACCGCACCGAATCTGACGCTGCTGTTCGAAGCGGGCGGAGTCGGGCCACTCTTGCCGAGGATGCCGATCAGCGTGGGAGACTCGCGGACGTTCTATCGCGGGCTGATGGCCACCAGCATGGCCGACATCATGGAGACCTGTCAGCGCGGCATGGTCGATTACACGTTCCTCGGCGGAGCTCAAATTGACCAGTTCGGCAATCTGAACTCGACGCAAATCGGCGAGGACTATCAGCATCCGAAAGTGCGTCTGCCCGGCAGCGGTGGAGCGAACGATCTCGGATCACTTTGCTGGAAGATTCTGGTTCTGACACCGCACGACCGGCGGCGATTTGTTGAGCGGTGTGACTTCGTGACGACTCCCGGATACCTGACCGGCCCCGGCGCTCGCGAGTCGGCGGGCTTGCCGCCGGGAACCGGGCCGTACAAGGTGATCACCGATCTGGCGGTGCTCGGCTTTGACGACGCGACCAAGCGCATGCAGGTCGAGTCGCTACATCCGGGGATCACGCTTCAGGAAGTTCGTGACCGCACCGGATTCGAGTTGCTCGTGCGCGAGCCGCTCGAAGCGACTCCTGCTCCAGAGCCGGCCACACTGGAAATCCTGCGGAACGAAGTCGATCCCTTGCGGTACATCATCGGCCGCGGGTAATCAACGATGACCATCGACGTTGACCCATGACCTCGGGCTACGACATCGATACACCGTGCGAGCTCAAGTGTCCAAGCAGCGCCGGCACGTCGGTGAAGACCTCTGCGAGTAGGCCGTGTTGTCGGCCGGTCGCGACATATTTCGGAATATCGTCGGTGTAGAAGCACTCGTTGGGGTCGCAGCCGATTTCACGCAGCGCGGCTTCGTAGATGGCGGGTTCCGGCTTGATGGCCCCCGCGCCGCACGAGGTCACACAGGCATCGAAACGTTGCAGGACATCGTAGTGGTCGCGGACCCACTCGAAGTGCGTGATGCAGGTGTTCGACAACAGCACGAGCCGCAAGCCACGCGCTTTCAGTTGGTCGAGCACTGGGACGATTGGCTCATTCAGCCAGAAGATGTCCGAGGCGGCTCGCACCAGGTCATCGAACGAGACCTCGCGACCCGTGGTCGATCTGAACCACTCGTGAAATTGCGTGGGGCTGAGCCGGCCCCGTTCGTAGTTCCACTGCACGCCGGAGTCGATCAGCAGCCGGCGCATGTCGTCGGTCGAACGGTTACCGAGCCGGCCGAGCTGCTCGCACATGCGGTCGTGCGAGAAGAAGACCAGGACATTGCCCATGTCGAACAGACAGGTGCGGATCATCAGAAACTCGCTGATTGACGCTTGTTGACGCGACGGGATACAACTCCTCCGCACGGTGAGCGTGGCATGATTGCAGATTCGCCGCGCGACGAACATCTCATGCCGGACGCGGTCTCGCCTTCTCACTTCCAGCGGCTCGCGTTCCGACCACGATCACGGAGGCAGGACTCTCATGCCCACGGATTTTGACGATCACGGATCAAGCATCGCCGAGCAAACGGCTCACGACCACGACTGGCCTTGTCTGCGGCAGTTCTGCGTGTTCCTGGAGAACCGCATCGGTCGTCTGCGTGACCTGCTGCGGCACTTCGAGAAGCACGATCTGCGGATCATCGCGCTGAGCATCAATGATTCCCATGAATGCGCGACTGCGCGAGTGATGCTCAGTTCCTACGACCGTGGCCGGGAGATTCTCAGCCTGTCGGGGTTCGCATACTTCGAGAGCGACATCATCGGCGTCGCCCTGCCGAAAGGGAGTCAGCCGTTCGTGACGCTGTGTGCCTCGCTGCTGCAAGCCGAGGTCAACATTCAATACACCTACCCATTGATGTGTCGTCCCGATGGACGCTGTGCGGTCGCGATCTCGGTGGACGACATCGAAATGGCGATCAAAGTCTTGACCGAGCATGGGCATCGTCTGGTCAACGAAGACGACCTGCTGGCGGACGATTAGCTGACCGTGGGGCACGTTTTCAACGTGCCCGTGACGAGCACGTTGAAAACGTGCTCCACGTCCGGCGGCGTCCGTTCTACGGGATTCGGCATTGGCACGTTCTCGAAAGCGCGGCACAATTGCAGCTCGGGGTTCGCAGCATGATCGGCAGCCGTACCAGCATGACGCTGGCACCATGTCACGAGTTTTCTCTGCGAAAGGCGTCGATGATGAGTCGCGTCGCAGGTCGGCGGAGGTTGAGGTCGCTGGGATGCCTCGCGGTTGTGGCCGCGTGGTTGGTGATCGCAGCGGCGGACGGACAGTCTCAAGAACCTGCGGCACCATCGAAGTCTCCCAAGCTCAACGCGAAGCTGACTTTGGATTTGTCGTCGGAAGCCGCGTTTCATCTCAACAACGACACAACTCTGCGGCGCTGGTTCAAGGATGGTCGGTCGCGGCTCGACGGTGGACAAACCAGCGAGGGGCTCACCCTCTGGCAACGGATTTTGGATCGCGGGGACGACGGCTTCGTCAAGTTGCGAGCCGACGGGCAGTGGTTGGAAGTTCGCGGTGAGGTACTGCGTGGTCTGAGTGAAATGCCGCCAGAGGGACGGGCAACTTACGAGCGATTGTTTGGCACTGCCGCGCGGCATTTGTTCGAGCAGTCGCAACAGACCAGTCGCTCGGTCTTCGCCACCGAGACGATGCGGAGGTATTTTCACACGGCGGCCGGTTTTGACGCGGCACGGTGGCTGGCCACACGCTGGCTCGACAAAGGGGAGACTCGCATCTCTGCACGACTGTTCGAACGATTGCTGTCTGAGCCGGTACATCGCGAGCGGCTGACTCCCAATTTGCTGGTGCAAGCAGCGGCGGCGCAGCAATTGGCGGGAAACGACATCCGCGCGAGAGAACTGCTGGCGAAGCTGGGTGCGACGAGAATTCGGATCGCCGGCGAAGAGCGATCGGCGACACAGTTGGCGGAGCAGCTTGTAGCTCGCCACATGGACGAGGTGCCGAAAGTTCCGGCAAGCATGTCGCGCGAGTGGTTGACGGCAAGTGGCAACTTCGCGCGCAACGCGGCTCCGTCCGGCAGTGTGCCGTGGTTGAAGCCGCTCTGGACTCCGGTGCCATTGGCAGCGAACTCCTCGGACCGTTCGGCAATTCAGGATTGGCTGGTGAATCAGGACGAACACAACACCCAACAGCTCGCGGTGGCGGTCGAGCCGATCGTCGTGCGCGGGCAATTGGTCGTACGCGAATTGAACGGGGTCTCGGCCTTCGATCTGCGAACGGGCCGGCGGTTATGGACGTTTCCGGCCTCGCTGCCGTTTAGCGAGTGGCTGCCGCGCGCCATGGCTCAAGCCGGAGAGACCAACCGCGTCAGCGCGGTGCGCGATGGCTTCGTGACAAACTCCGCGTGCGGCATGTTGTCGAGTGATGGGCGGCGCGTGTTCGCAATCAACATGATCCCCTGGGGGAGCAAACCGGCGGGCAACAAAGTTGTCGACGAAGATTCGGGGAATCGCGATCTCGACGTGCTGACGCAGTTGGTGGCGTTGCCGATCGAAACCGGCACATCGAACACGGGCGATACGCTCGTGGCACAGGTGCGGCCAACTTGGACGTTGGATGGCTTGGCGGCCGCGAGCAAGTTGGGACATCGTGGCTGTGGTCTCCAATTCCTCGGTGCACCGGTCGTCGTGGACGAGCAACTTTTCGTGATGGGCGAGCTATTTTCGATCGACGAATTCACGGCGGAGAAGAACAACCAACTCTGCCTGATCGCGATCGACGGCTCGAACGGCGAGCCGCTGTGGTGTCAGGGGCTGGCGTTGGTCGATGAACCGTTCTTCAAAATGCGGCAGCGCAGTCGCCGCAACCCGGTCGGTTCACCGACGGTCTCGGACGGCATGTTGATCTGTCCGACCGACGTTGGGTTATTCGTCGGTGTCGATTTGGTGACGGGCCGACAGCGCTGGGTACACGGCTACCGCATCGGCGAGGCGGGAGTCCGTCGCGAGTACTTTCCGGAATCTCTCGGCTGGGATGGCACGCCAACGTGGCCGGTCATTCATCGCGACCGAGTCTTGCTGCTGTCACGATTCTCCGAGGAGTTGCATTGCGTCGAAACGATCACCGGAAAGCTGCTGTGGCAGGTGCCGCGCGGCAACGCGGTCTACATCGGTGCGGTGACCGACGATCGCATTGTGCTCGTGGGTGAGCGCGACGTCAGGGCGATCCCAATGCCCGCGGACGACACGGTCGGTTCCGGTGGGAATCCCACACCGCAGAAGGTTGGACCAGCGAACGCCGATGAACCGATGGAACCGTTGTGGACTCACTTGGTCGGGCCAGTGACAGGACGCGGTGTGCGGGTTGGTGATGACTTGCTCGTGCCGCTGAAGTCCGGCCGAGTCGCGTGCCTCGATCTCGCGACCGGTCGCGATCGAGGTTTTGCGGTGACTCGGACGTTTGATCTCGCGGCCATTCGTCGCGGACCTCGTCCGGAAGACGAGCAGGATCTCGCAGAACACGAATTCGCGCCGTGGCCGGGGAATCTGATCGCGTGCGACGATGTCGTCGTCTCGCTGGGACTGGGCCGCGTCGCCGTGTATCCGCAGGCTCGCGCGGTGTTGGCGTCGCTCCACGATCGGCCGGAGTCCGTTGAACGGCGGCTGCTCGAGTCCGAACTCACAATGCTGCTGGGATCGGAAGCCTCGCCCGTCGCCGAACTCAAGCAGGTGCTGCAATCGGAGCTGTCTCCGGAACTGCGTCAGCAAGCGGAACGACAACTTCGCGAGTCGTTGTATCTCGAACTCAGCCGCGATCCTGATCAAGCGGACGAACTGTTGCCGCAGCTCGAGCGACTGGCGGGCACGACCGGCGAGCGAGCGCGATTGCTGCAACGCATCTGCGAGGTTTCACTGCCGCGTGATCCGGTTCGCACGGTGCAAGCCGCTCGTGATTTGGCCGCGTTGTCGCTCGATCATGAATTGGAATTGGATGAGCACGGCCAGCATGTCGTGTCGCTCGACACCTGGGCCCGTGGCTTTCTGAGGCAGGTGCGCGGTCGCGTTGCCAACGCGCCCGATGATGCGGACCGCGTCAACGACCTGCTGAATCAAGAGCGCGACGTGATGTTGAAGTCGTCCGATGTCGGCGGGCTGCGGCAGTTTGCACGGCTGTGTGACGATTGGCCGCAGGCCAGCGATGTGCGCCTGCGACTGGCGGACTTGCTGCTCGATCGCGGCGATTTCCAAGAGGCGGAAATGCTGCTGGCTCGCGATCGACTCTCGACCGATTCCCAAGTCGCCGCCGCCGCGACCGCTCGAATGTTGCGGCTGTGGGAGAACGTTGGTTTTTACTCGCTGGCAGCCAATTTGTTGGGCGAATTGGAAGACCGATTCGGCGACGTCGAGTTTTCGGTCACTGATTCGTTCGGTGAGACTAACCCGAAGCGCAAGCGAGGGTCGGACGCCGATTCGCCCTCGCTTGCGCGTCGGGTTAGTATGACCGGCAAACAATTCGTGGCGGCGTTTCCACGCGATTCGATGACGTGGCAAGCGTTCGCTCGGCGACAAAAGCCAAACTGGAACGTGCGTCGTGTGGTGATCGCCGAAGATCGACCGAGAACCAGTGAGCTGCGTCTGGTCGAAGGTTTTGGCAACGGCGACATCCGCAATCGAACGATGGTTCGCGCGGGCATCGGTGTGCATCTCTTCCAAACGCAGTCATTGTTCCGGCCGCTTCAGGAGCCGGGTTGGCAAATCGTCGATCGCGATTCCGGAGTCGTCATGGGACTTCTGCCGCAGTTGGATCGTTACTACCCGACCGGCTTGCCAGCGGGAGCTCCCGCGGGAGTCAACCATTTCTTTCCGGTCGGTGGACCAGGCCGGATGTTGGGCTTCTCGTTGCTGGGACGTGGTCAGACGGAACCGGCCTGGGAAACGGCGTTCGTTCCGTTGCGAGCAACTCAGGAGTTCTTGCGAGTCGGGCCAGTCGGGCCAGGCTTCTGCGTGTTTCAATCGCGACAGCATCTGATCATCGTCGATCCAGCAACCGGTCGAGTGACATGGCGTCGCGAATTGGAACCGCATTCGGGATTGCTCGGCGAAAGCGAGACCGGCCTGTTCGGCGATCGCGAAGCGCTGTTCGTGTTCGGTTCGGATCAATCGGTGTTCACGGTCTACGAAACCGCAACCGGCCGCGAGATTCGTCAAGGACGGCTGCCCGTCGATCAGCATCAATCGCGCCGCGCGTTCGGCCGACGTCTGTTTCACATCATCGAGGTGAACGGCGTCCGGCGCATGCGAATCTGGGATCCACTAACGGATCGCAACGAACTGGACGAGGCATTGCCCCCCGGCACCTCCGCGTTTTCGCCGCAAGTCACCAAGGACGGCGAATTGCTGCTCGTGCTGCGCTCCGGCCGAGTGCGTGTGATCGACGTTCACAACGGTCTGGTCAAGCTGGACGTGACGCTGTCCGAGTCCGACGTCCGCGGTGCCAACATTCTGCGAGCCTTTTCCGACCGCGACCGCTACTACCTGAATCTGCAACGAGTCCTCGACAACTCCAACCGGATTTCGATGAGCTATTTCCTGAATGAAACGCTGGTCCCGAATGCCGAAGTGCTGGGCGAGCTGTACGCCTTCGAGCGGCCAACAATGCCGCAACCGCTGGACGGAGTGACCGGCAAGCTCGGCAAGAAACTGTGGATGCGGACAATGCCGCAACGCACGGTCTTGCGGCTCGACAATGCTCGGTTGCCGTTTTTGATCGCACTGGCTCGGCAGCAGGATCGCACCCGCTCGGACAAATCCGCGCTGCGGGTCGAGGCGATCGACGCGCTGTCGGGCGATTTGCTTGGTTCGAGCGACCATGTGCTGCCGACGCGGCTCGTACAGACCAAACATGACCCCGCCGCCGCCCGCGTGACGCTCGTCGGATTGAGCACGCGGATCACGTTGGACTACGGCCGCGAGAAACAGCGACTCGCGCGGCCGGACCTTCCGTGGTAGCAGAGTCACCTGCAAACTAACCCGAAGCGCCAGCGAGGGCGAGCGCTCCAGAAAGCCATGATCCGGCTGTCGAAACCGTGTGAAGCGTTCGCCCTCTCTGACGCTTCGGGTTAGGGTGCTGGCCATTCGGAGCTTCACATCCATGCGAGCGATCCTGCTTGGGGCCAGCAACGTCACGCTCGCGTTTCCGCGGCTGTGGCACGGGCTGCGTCGAGCGTTCGCCGCGCCGGTGGAAATGTTCGCCGCGCATGGTCACGGCCGATCGTTCGGAATGTGGAGCCGCATCGGCCCGCGCGAGCTGCCGGGCATTGTTCAATGTCGCTTGTGGGACGACTTCGCCGCGCAATCTCCCTGTGCCGAGCCTCCACGAGCACTCATTACCGACGTCGGTAACGATTTGTTGTACGGTGTCGATCCAGACCAGATTGCCGAGTGGGTCGCGACTTGCATCGAACGCCTGAACGAGATGTCCGCGCGAATCGTGCTGACTCAACTCCCGATCGCCAGCGTGCTGAGTCTTGGACCTGCACGGTTCCGGTTCTTCCGCTCGTTGTTCTTCCCAAACACCACTGTTCAATTCGGCGATCTCGTGCCAAAGGCCGTGCGGCTCAACCAACACCTCGTCGAACTCGGTCGCAAACATGACCTTCAAACGCTGGAACTTCGGGGCCAGTGGTATGGTTTCGACCCGATTCACATCCGTCGCCGACACCGCGATCACGCTTGGCAAGAGCTGTTGGCTTCGTGGTTTGACGATCCACAACTCGCGCAATTTCGTGCTGCCAGCCCTACGTCATCGCTGCGTCAATGGCGGCAACGTCCTAGTGAACGGCGTTGGTTTGGCCGCGAGCAAAAGGCAATTCAGCCGTCTTTGCAAGAGGCGGATGGTTCGACCCTTTGGCAGTATTGATCCGCCCCAAAGTGCCGCGCTCGACGCGTCACGAGAGCAGCATCTCCAAGTCCTCGGCCGACAATTGCTCCAGCACGCTGCCGTTCTCTTGGAGAATGGCGTCGGCAAGACCTTTCTTCTTGATTTGCAGCTCGGCGATCTTCTCTTCGACCGTGTTGCGGCAGATCAGGCGGTATGCAAAGACCTGCTTCGTCTGACCAACGCGGTGAGCACGGTCGATCGCTTGCGCTTCGACGGCGGGATTCCACCACGGATCAAGCAGGAAGACGTAATCCGCCGCCGTCAGGTTCAAGCCGAGGCCGCCGGCCTTCAGGCTGATCAGGAACAGCGGGCACTTTTCGTCGGATTGGAATCGTTCGACGCATGCGCGGCGGTCGCGAGTTTGGCCGTCGAGATATTCGTAGACGATACCGCGCTGGTCGAGGTGATGTCGCACGATCGACAGCATGCTTGTGAATTGCGAGAAGACCAGCGTCTTGTGCTTCTCGTCGATCAGCTCTTCGAGGTGCGGCAGCAGGACATCCAGCTTGGCCGAACCTTCGCCGACTTTCGACTTGTCGAGCAGCGCCGGATGACACGCCGCCTGACGCAGTCGCAGCAGCGCTTCGAGGACGTGCATCTTCGACTTCGCCAGTCCCTGATTCTTGATGAGGCCCAGCAACGACTGGCGATAATGGTCGCGCATCTCGGCATACAGCCGCGCTTGCTCTTCGCTCATCTGACAAAACAGCGTCTGCTCGATCTTGTCCGGCAGGTCGGCAGCGACTTGCTGCTTGGTCCGGCGGAGAATGAACGGTCGCAGTCCGCGAGCGAGGAACTCGCGCGATTCCGGCTTGTCGGCGTCGGCGGCGTGCGTACGGAAGACCGTGCTGCGGCCGAGCATGCCGGGATTCAGGAATTCAAAGATCGACCACAAGTCGCCGAGATGGTTCTCGATCGGCGTACCTGACAGAGCCAGGCGGTTCCGAGCGTTCAACAACCGCGAGGCCTTCGCGACCTGCGAGCCGGCATTCTTGATCGTCTGAGCTTCGTCGAGCACGACGTAATCGAACGGGATGTCCTTGAGCACCATGACATCGCGGCGGAGCGTACCGTAGGTCGTGAGGATCACATCGTAGTTCGTGAACTCCGGCCGCAGGTCGGCTCGATCGAGGCCGGCGTATTCCAGCACACGCAACTTCGGCGTGAACTTGGCGCACTCCTGAGCCCAGTTGAAGAGCAGCGACTTGGGGACCACGATCAATGAGGGGCGGTGCTCTCCCTTCTTCCCTTTGGATTGATTCACGCGATCTTGCAACACCGCCAGCATCTGCACGGTCGTGCCGAGACCCATGTCGTCCGCCAGGCAGCCGCCGAATTGGAATTCCTGCAAGAACTCCAGCCAGCCGACTCCGTCGCGCTGATAACCGCGCAGCTCCCCTTTGAAGTTGGCCGGTTCGTTCGCGGACGAAACACCGACAAAGTTTTTGAGCTTGTTCCGCAGTTCGGTGAACTTCGTGTCGAAGTCAACGAGCGGCTGCGTCGCGAGCAGCGCGTCGAGCAGTCCGACCTGATGTGTCTCGAATCGCAAGTGCTCCCCTTCGGCTGTACCGAGTCCCGCGAGCAAACCGTATTGCTGGAGCCATTCTTCCGGGATGATGCCAAGCGATCCGTCATCGAGTCGCACGGTGCTGTCGCCGCGTGCGAGCGCCGCGAGCAGTTCCGGGAACGTGACTCGGCGACCACCGAAGTCCGCCTCACCGTGCAGCTCGAACCAGTCGATGTTCGACTGCACGCGGAACTTGAGCTGTCCCGCTTGCCAAACCTGCCGGCCATCCGCTTTGACCGCCCAACCTCTCGGCATCAAGTAGCGAACGGCGGGACCCAGCTCGCGAGCGAGGATCTCGACGTCGTGCGCGCCGCGCCGTTTGTCGATCAAGCGTTTGAATCCCGCGCCGACCAGTTGCGTCCAGGCGATCTCTTCCAGTCGCCGATTGCGAATCAGACAGCGCCCCGCTTGCCGTTCGACGATTGCTCCCTGTGGACTGCTGGCGCGAACCATCGTGCCGGAGTAATCGAATTGGACTTCGCCTTTCAACCGCTCTTGCTGCCAGCGCGGGCCGCGCGGCGTGTGAATCATGATCGCTGGCACCGGATCGACGCGAACTTCTTCGAGCTTGAGGTTCTCTGGCAAGTCCAGCTTCGGAGCGTTTGGCATGTCCAGCAGTCGGTCGACCAACTCTTCCTCTTCGCCGTCGGCGACCATCAACGGCGGATCGCGCCGCAACAATTCCGCCCACTCGATTTGCCCGGAGTCGCTCCAGCGGCAGAGCCGATGCGTCACCACAATGTCAGGCTGCACGGCTTCGTCCGCGGCCTGCTCAGCATTTGCCGCCGCTGCAGCTTTTGTCTCGCGCAAGTCGGACAGCTTGAGCACGTTCTCCGTCGCTGACTCCGTCAGCGACTCGTCTTCGGTACCGGCATCCTCGCGATCGAACTCACCCATCGCCGGGACGACGGGCGCGGCATGCAACGGCATCAGCACGAAGCCGCCGGGCACGACCAATTCGGCGGCGCGCATCGGCAACGATTCGCCGGAGCGTTCCCAGCGGCCCTGCAGTTGCCAAAGCTGATTGGCTTCGTCGAAGACCACGCTGACCGCCATCTCCCATGCCGGTTCGGTATCCCACATGATCGCGCGCGATGAGAGTTGATCCTCGTCATCTTCTTGAAATCGCAGCCGTCCGGTCGCACAGATCTCCGGCAGGAGAAGTTCCGCCAGATCGAACGGCACTCGGAAGCGATTCGCGGCCGCTTGCAGTTCGCTCTGCTGCGCGTACCAATTCGAGCGTTCGGCGACTCCCCCCAGCAGCGTCGCCAGAATGTGGCGGTCTTCTGCCAGCGTCACGTCATCGAAGCGGTTTGGCCGAACTCGGAGTGGTTTCAGTTTTCCCCAACTGCCGTTGTTCCGCCGCTGCCGTTGCACCAGTCCGATGACGAGCTGTTTTTCGAGTTGGCTCTGTTTGACGTCGATCTCATAGAAGATCTCGGTCTCTCGAAGTTCCGCTGACGGGGCGACCTCGCCCGCATCCATCGTGCGTCGCAGGAGATTGAGTTGCGTTTCCCACTCCCGCACGCGCGGTTCGATGACGACGGCCGCCGGTTTCATCTTGCGGCGATTGAGGCTGACGGGGCGCACCGCGTCGCCGGAGGGGACTTCGTCCCAATCATCCTCGTCGTAGTCCCACTCGAGCGGCTCTTCCTCGGTGGTGAACGGCGGGAAGTAATTCGGCTTCGACGCGTCGTTAATGTAACCCGTCTGCTCGGCCTGCAGGATTGTGGCCCAGACGTGCTTGCAGCGGACCTCGTGCGGATTGCCATGCCCGTTCGCACACGAACAGGTCATCAGCAGCGTATCGTCGCGGCGAGTGAGTTGCGTCTGGAACTCGGTTCCGTCCTCGACCACTCCAAACAACTCGTCGGCGGTGACTCGCGTGATCGCGACCCGCTCCGCTTTGACGTACGCCTGCCCTCGAAAGCGGATATCTCCGCGAAATTTGCTTTCCAAACTCGATGACAATGACACAGACGGCTCCCCTGTCTCCTCAGGCAAAGTCGGATGTGAAGCTCCGAAATTCACTCCATCGCGAGCGATGGCGCGAAGAGGGCAACGGTAACGGATGCTCGCCGGGCTGGGTAGGTCCGGTGATGAGATTGCCGTGAAGTTGTGGGAAGGGTCGAGTTGCGGTGTCTCCTTCCCCCTCCCCCCTTGGGAGAGGGTCGGGGTGAGGGATTCGATCATCGACCGGCCCTCATCCGGCCTTCGGCCACCTTCTCCCCAAGGGAGAAGGGTTGAATCGAGACTGCTAAGAGTTGTGTCGTCCGCACGCTGTCGGCATCGTGTTCACTCTTCTAAACTCTGCTGACCGTTCGACACTCACCTCTTGAGACCTCTCCGCATGGCGTCCGCTCCCGTCAATCTGGGCCTCATTGGCCTTGGGCCATTTTGGGAGAGCCGATTTCGGCCAGCGTTGACGAAGCTGTCCTCGAAGCTGAACGTCGTGGCCGTGTACGACAACGTCGTCAGCCGCGCGGAACAGGCCGCACGCGAGACAAACGCTCGTGTCGTCGGTGGTGTGGCAGCGTTGGCGGATCGAGCGAACGTCCAAGCGTTGTTGTTGCTGGATATTGGTTGGCAAGGCGCAGCGATCTTGCATCTGCTGAGTGATCGTCGCAAACCGATCCTTTTGGCAGCGCGAATGGATGCGACGTTGTCCGAGCTTCAGCAATGGCACGATCGCGCCGTCTCGCACGGAGTGACCATCATGCCAGCCTTTCCTCGGCGTTGCACTCCGGCGAGCAACCGTCTCCAGGAATTGATGGCCACTCAACTCGGCCGGCCATTGCGTGCCGAGATCTCGATCTCCCCAGCAAGTTTGCAGGCGGTGCCATTCGCGACCGAGTCGGACTTCGGCGGACAAAGTCCACCGCCACAAGACCCGCTGCTCGAATGGTCAGACTGGTGCCACTATCTTTTCCGAGCAGTCCCGCAACAGGTCACTCGCAGAGGTGATGGCCAAGGCTTGCGTTTGGATTTCCCGCGATTGGCACCGAATGGTTCTCCGCAGGACACTGGTATTGCGGAACTGTCTCTCTGCCTGAATCCCCCGGTTGCCGATCGACCAATGCTCGACGAGGTTCATCTCACTTGCGAACGAGGTCAGGCACGGTTGCTTGGTCCGACGACCATAGAATGGACCACCGACGGGCAACGGCAGTCCGAAGAACTGACCGCCGAACGAACGGAAACCGAAGTGCTGCTTGACCACTTCTGCCGCCGCGCGGTTGGCGGACTGATCCCTGTGCCAACCCTGGAAGACCTGATGCGAGCCAAGGCAAGCATCGCCCTCAGTTGAGCGTGAGCCGTCGCGGTGCAGACTACATCCATTCCTTGATCGGCCGTCCTTCGAGGAGCCGCACAGGGCGACCATCGGGGCTTTGGACGTGCAGATCCAGCGGCAAGCCGAGCTTTGAGTAAACCGTTGCAGCGATGTCTTCGCTGAGGTATTCCCCCTTCGCAACCGTTCCGCCATCAGCGTCTGTGGCACCGAGCACCGTGCCGCCAGGGATGCCCGCTCCGGCCATGATCGCGAAGCCGGTGTTCGACCAGTGATCGCGGCCACTGGCGCTGTTGATCTTAGGAGTGCGGCCGAAATCGGTCAGCCAGCAAACCAGCGTCTTCTGCAACAGCCCTTGCTCTTCCAGGTCCGCCAACAGCACCGGCAATGCCTGATCGACCGGCGGAATCTTGCGGTCCTTGAGCGATTTGAAGTTGTCCGCATGCGTGTCCCAGCCACCGTCGGTCACCGTCACGAAGCGAACGCCGGACTGCACCAACCGCCGAGCCAATAAGCAGCTTTGTCCGAATTTGTTGCGGCCGTAACGGTCCCGCAGCTTCGGGTCTTCTGCCTGCATATCGAACGCCTTTTTGGTTTCCGGTGCGGTGATCATGTTGAGGGCCGTCTTGAAGTGTTCATCGAGCGCGGCAAAGCGTTCTGGCTGGACGTCGGCCTTCTTCTGCAAAGCATCAATGGTGCTGAGCATCTCGCGACGGCGATCGACTCGCGCCATCGTGATGCCCTGCGGCGGAGTGATGTCGCGCACCGTGAAGTTTTCTTGGCTGGGGTCCGAACCCATTTCGAACGGGTTGTGCGCGATCCCCAGAATTCCGGCCGTGCCGCCGCCGTAGCGGCGATCCACGCTTGTGCCGAGTTGCACGAACGGTGGCAACACGGACTTGAATCCGTGGTGATAGCTGGTGACCGAGCCATACGTTGGGTACGTCATCGCCGGATTGAACTTTCGGCCGGACATGACCCATTGATCCGCCGTGCCGTGACTGCCGTTGAGTGGATTCCAGCCTCGCAGCAAGCCATAGCGTTTTAATTCGCGCGCCATGTTGGGCAGGATTTCGGTGAACTGCACGCCGGGGACGGCCGTGTCGATGACGCTGTACTCGCCTTTGACATTGACCGGGGCGTCGGGTTTCGGATCGAACGTGTCGTGATGCGAAGTTCCACCTTGGGTCCAAATGAGAATGCAGTTCACGTCGCTGCTTGACGAACTGCCGCTCTTGGCGGACGCTTGCTCCGCAGCCAATGCAAGCGGCAGTGAGACTCCCAAACCTGCCAGCGAACCGACCTGCAAGAAGCTTCGTCGTGAAACGCGTTCACAATCGCGGGTGGTGCCGGTGAGAAAGCTCAGCATCGCGTGATCTCCATGGGCGGGATCGGTCGGGTGGGATCGACCGCCGAGGCGGGACGACGAACCGTTTGGAGGGTGGACACTATGACCGGCCGGGAATCTGAAATCAACAGGTGCTTATGCCGGGCTGACAAATTATGCTATCGGCCGATCCCGCCGATGACGTGATTCGGATACGACAATTCCCGCCTCAAGGACCGCTCGCTCCTCCTAAATCCGACAGGTCGAAGTGATTGCCATGCCCACCAAACTGAAGCGTCCGCCGAAACGGAACGCCAAACCCAACGGCTCGCGGCCAACGATGCGTGAAATCGTCGAGGTTGCCGAGCACCTCCCCGAACGCCAGTTCCAAACCTTGCGGAAGAAGTTGGACGACATCCACCTCGCTCGTTGGTATCGCGAGCGTGAGGAAGTGGCCCAGCGAATCGCCACCAAGGGGATCACGGAGCAGAGCATCGACGACTACATTGTGGGGCGTCGCCGTGAAGGTCGTCGTTGACACGATGATGTGGGTGTCGTTCACGACGTTTCCTCATGGCTTTCGAGGTCGATTGATCGAGGCAGCTTTGGAACGACGGGTGCGATTCTTTGTTTCGCAGTACCAGTTGGAGGAATTCGTCAACACGTTGCTGGAGCACTTTGAACTCTCGCGGCGGTTTGCGAACAACTCGCGGCAGACCTTGGAAATTTTGGCGAAGTCCGTCGCGCTTCCTTCAAGAATCCCACGGTTTGTTGAACGTGATTCGAAGGACGACGCCATCGTTCAAACCGCCTTGTCCGCCAGAGCCGACTACTTGGTGACGGCGGATCAAGAAATCCTCAAACTGAAGAAGGTCGGCAACGTCGAGATCATCACCGCCGCTGAGTTCGCTCGGCGTTTGAGTTGGTCGCCAGATTGATGCTCAACGAATTCGTCTCAAAGGAGACTGACTGATGAACCGTGCGTGGATGTTCCTGAGCATTGTCATACTGAGTTTCGTAACGAGTGGCACGATGGCGGCCGATCAACCGACCGCATTCGTTGTCACACCCGCCGAAGCAAAGCTCTCCGGCAACCTATCGCGGTCGCAGCTTGTCGTGACTCGATCGGATGCCAGCGGTCGGATCGGCGAGCGATCCGAAGACCTGACTCACGGCGCGGCGTTTCAGTCGAGCGACGCGAACGTCGTCGTCGTGGATGCGCGCGGGCAGTTGTTGGCGAAGTCGAACGGCTCGGCGAAAGTCAGCGTGAAGGTCGGCGATCTGTCGAAGGAGATCGTGGTCACGGTCGAGAAGGTCGAGCCGGTCACGAACGTCGGATATGTCGAGCATGTCACGCCGATCCTCAACAAGGCTGGATGTAGCATGGGGGCGTGTCATGCGGCTCAATACGGACAGGGTGGGTTCAAGCTGTCAGTATTCGGCAGCGAACTCGATCAAGACCGCGAGGCGATCGTGCGCGATCGTGCTCAACGGCGGTTGAGCTTTGTCGAGCCGGGAGAGAGTTTGTTTCTCAAGAAGCCGACGATGCAGGTACCTCACGGCGGCGGCAAGCGGCTGGCGGTGGGATCGGTCGATTACGAGTGGCTCAAAGCCTGGATCGCCAACGGAGCACCGAAGCCCGATGCAAAGGCTCCGGAAGTGACGAAGCTCAGCGTATTCCCGGCGAAGCGACTGGGTGGCATCGGGCTGAAGCAGCAGTTGCGGGTCGATGCGACCTATTCGGACGGTTCGACGCGAGACGTAACCGCATGGGCGAAATACGACTCGATGGACGACGGCATGTTGGTGGTCAACGCCGATGGACTGGTGACGGTCACGGGACAGGGGCAAGCTCCCGTGATGGTCCGCTTCGAGGGACAGGGGGAGATTTCGCTGTTCGTGATCCCGTATCGCGAAGCGATCGAACTCACCGGCTGGACCAACAACAACTTCCTCGACGAATTGGCCTCGGTGAAGTTCAAAGAACTCGGCATCGACCCGTCGCCGCTGTGCGATGATGCGACGTTCATTCGCCGAGCGTTCCTCGACGCGATTGGCCAAGTGCCGACCGTCGAAGAAACGACTGCGTTCATCGCCGACACCGATGCCAACAAGCGAACAAAACTGATCGACCGGTTGCTGGGACTGACCGGCGATCCAAAGCTCGACATTTACAACGATGCGTACTCCGCGTGGTGGACGCTCAAGTGGTCGGACCTGCTCCGAAATACCTCCGGCCGAGCCGAGCAAGGCATGTGGGCGATGCACAACTGGCTGCGAACCGTCTTCCGCGAGAACTGGGGTTACGACCGCATGGTTCGCGAGATGGTCACGGCGAAAGGTTCGGTCTTCAGCAACGGCCCGGCGAATTACTTCAACGTCAACAACAACCCGACCGAGGCAACCGAAGCGACCGTGCAATTGTTTCTTGGGCTGAGAATGGAATGTGCCAAGTGCCACCATCACCCGTTCGAGAAATACGGCCAAGGAGACTACTACGGCTTCGCCGCGTTCTTCGCCCGCGTCAGCAACAAGGGAAGCGAAGAGTTTGGAGCGTTCGGCGGCGAGTCGGTCGTCATCGTCCGCAACACGGGCGAAGTGAGTCATCCGAAAACCGGCAAGGTTCTGAAGCCGACTCCGCTCGAAGCAGACCCTGTCGATCACCCGCTCGACCGCCGCATCGCACTCGCCGATTGGATGACCTCGAAAGACAACGGGATGTTCGCCCGCTCGATCGTGAACCGCTACATGGCCAGCCTGATGGGCCGTGGCCTGGTCGATCCCGTCGATGACATGCGCTCGACGAACCCTCCCACGAACCCGCCGCTAATGGACGCGCTCGCGAAACATCTCACCGACTCCGGCTTCAACCTCAAGCAGTTGATGCGGACGATCATGACCTCGCGGCTGTATCAACTCGATTCGCAGCCAACCGCGACGAACGCCAGCGACCGCCGCTTCTACGCGTACTACCGAGTCAAACGCCTCTCCGCCGAAGCGTTGCTCGACGCGATCGACCGCGCTACCGGCACGCAAACGAAATTCAAAAACCTGCCGCTCGGCACGAAGGCGATCGAACTCCCCGACGCCGAGTACCCCGACTTCTTCCTCAATGTCTTTGCCAAACCGAAGCGAGCCAGCGTCTGCGAATGCGAACGCTCACCGGATGAGAACCTCGCCCAAGCTCTGCACACGCTCAACGGCGACATCCTCGCCAATAAACTCGCCGACGCCAAAGGCCGCATCGCCGCGTTGCTGGCCTTCAAAGCCGCCGACGGCAAACCAAAGCCGCACGAAGAAATCGTCCGCGACCTGTACCTCGCCGCCCTCTGCCGCCAACCGAGCGACGCCGAACTCGCCGCCAGTCAAAAATTCCTTGAACAAGCCGGCTCACCGAAAGAGTGTTACGAAGACCTCCTCTGGGCACTCATCAACAGCAAGCAGTTTTTGTTCGTGAGATGATCCCCGCGAACTCCTGCTCCATGAAGGATCGCAACTATGCGAAGACTCGTTTTGGCCGTCAGTTTGATTGCCGCATGTACTCAGACGGTGTCTGCCCAAACGGCCTTTCCGATGGTGATGAGCCTCAAGCCGGTCGCCGTGCAGGTCGGGACAACCAGTGAGGTCACGGTCAACTCGCGGTACTCGATGCACTCGGCGGAGAGCGTGCTGGTGACTGGTGGTGGCGTGTTGGGCGAGGTGGTGCCGCCGGAGGTGAAGAAGGATGACAAGGCTCCGAACGTCGTCGCGTTGAAGATCAAGCTGACCGTTGCGGCGGATGCGCTGCCGGGAGTGCGCGACTTGCGAGTGGTTACGGCTCAAGGAGTCAGCACGGTCGCGCAGTTGGTCGTCGTTGAAGACACGGTCGTTGCCGAGCAGGCCAAGAACGATTCGGTGGCCGAGGCTCAACTGATCTCGCTGCCAGCGACAGTGTGTGGCTGTTTCGAGAAGGCGGAAGACTTGGACTTCTTCAAGTTCAAAGTCGAAGCCGGACAGTCGCTCGTGTTTCATGTGAGGTCGCAGCGGTTGCAGGATCGGATTCACGACTTGCAGGCTCACAGCGATCCGATTCTGACGATCCGCAACGCTCAGGGTTCGACGATCGCGGCGGCGGACAACGTGTTTCACGGCGACCCGTTCTTGTGCCATCGCTTTGAACAGGCGGGCGAGTACCTGCTGGAGATGCGTGACGTGCGCTACAACGGCAATCAGTATTGGGAGTACGCGGTCGAGATTCACTCGCGACCGTTCGTGCGGTCGGTGTTTCCGTTGGCGATCGCGGCGGGAAAAGAAACGAAACTCAGGGCGATCGGGTCGCAGCTTGCGGCCAGTGGGGCAGGTTTCCAACCTGCCCTGGAAGTGACGCTACCTGCTGGGCACGTTGAAAACGTGCCCCACGGGATCAATCGCCTGCGTCTGCCGTTCGCCGACTGGCCGAGCAATCCGGTCGCGACTTACGTCACGGCGTTGCCGATCGTCATGGAGTCGCCCGACGACAACAACGACGCGGTGAAGGCTCTCAGCTCTCCGCCCTCGGCTCTCAGCTTGCCATGCGTCATCAACGGTCGCATCGACGCTCCCGGCGATGTCGATTGCTTCGTCTTCGAGGCCAAAAAAGACGACAAGCTCTCGTTCGAGGTCAAAGCGCGGCGGCTGCAATCGGAACTCGATTCGACGATTCGCATCGTCAACGAGAAAGGAGCGACGCTCGCCGAAAACGATGACTTGCGGCTGGGCAAACGCGGCTCGCAGGATTCGTGGATCGAGACCTGGACCGCTCCGGACGACGGCAAGTACGCGATCGAGATTCGGGACATGCACCTGCGCGGCGGCGACTCGTTCATGTACGCGATCGAGGTCACGCACGCTCGGCCGTATTTCAGCCTCTACGCCGACACGGACAAAACCAATTTGTCCCCCGGCGTGAACGGCGTCATGTGGGTGAAGGTGGAACGGAAGAACGGGTTCACCGGTGCGGTGCAGTTGCACGTCGATGGCCTGCCGACAGGAATCACAGCTGAATGCGGACGCATCCTGCCGGACAAGGGAACCGACGGCTGCATCATTTTCAAAGCGACGGCTGAAGCGGGCCGAGCGGTCGCTCCGATCGTGATTCGCGGCACCGCCGTTCATGCTCAAGCGGACGGCCAGATGACCGAACTGGCGGCGCTCGCGACGACCTATCAAGAGACGTATCAACCTGGCGGCGGTCGCGGTCACTGGCCGGTCGAGCAACACATCGTCGCGGTGATTCCGGCTCACGACATTCGCGGCATCAAGCTCAGCACGACCGACATCACGCTCAAGCCGGGCGAGTCGAAGACGATCGACGTCACGATCGATCGTGCTCCCGATTTCAAAGCCAACATCTCGCTCGATGTGACGATGACGCATCTCTCGCTCTTCGCCGACACGCTGCCTCATGGCGTCACGCTCGACGGCAAGAGCAAAACGCTGCTCAGCAACGGAGCCACTCAAGGCACGATCACGCTGACGGCCGCCAAGACGGCGGAACCGATCGAGCGGCAGCTCATCGGATTGACGGCCAATATCTCACTGAACTTCGTGGTGAAAACGACGTTCTCCGCCGATCCGGTGTTCGTGACCGTTGTGAAGCCATGAACTTCTCGATTCTAGCGGTCATTCTTGGCTTCCACCGAGAAACAACTCGGCACGCTCAGGCCGGCAACCCGACCTGCCGGCGATCGGTCAGCAACCGACTCGTGGACGCTTCCCAGCGGTGTGCCCGGATCAATGAGGGTCGCGGCATTGCTGCCGAGCGCCCGAAAGCTGTTGGTCAACCTGGCTTTGTTGCCTGGAAGTCTGCAGAAGCAACAGTCGGCCGTCACTTCAAGAACTCGGACAGGCTCAGCGAGTTGATCTGCTGGATCAGTGACAGGCTGACTTCATAAAGATTCTGGTACTGAGTCAGCTCGGTGATTGCTGCCGCCACGTCCACGGATTCCAGTTCTTCGTTTTGTTTTTGCAACGAGATTTGCAAGTCGGTCACACGATCCTGCCACTGCGTCAGCAACTCCGCCTGCACTCCCTGAGTCCCCAGTGCCTCCAGCACTCCAGTGGTCATGCGGTCGAGTTTGTCGAGGTGCTGCGACAGCGCGGCGTTACGATCGGTTGTCGATAAACCGTCCGTATTGCGAATGTCGTCACGCAGACTCATCAAGATTTGAAACGCATCTGTTGCCTCGGGATTGCCACTGGACGCGGGCAAGCTGAAGACGTCTCCCGGAATCAGCGTGTCGAGCGTCTGCCCCGGACCAATCAGCACCTGCGAGCTGTCGCTGGTTCCCTGGTAGGCAACCTGTGTCGGTCGTCCCGTGCTGTCGGTGGCTGTCACGACGAACGGAGTCGTCTGGTTGGCGGTCCCCGCAAACAGGGATTGTCCATCGGAGAGTTGGCGATTGGCGATTCGCAGCAGCGAACTGATTGCGACGTCGATTTCTTGCGCGAAAGCTTCATCCATCGAAGGGTCCGACGTGGCGGTGTTCGCCGCTTGCAGTGCGATGTCTTTGGCGCGAGTCAGCACGTTCTTCGCATCGGTCAGCGCGTTCGTGGAAGCATCAAGCGTGATGGCCGCATCGCGTATGGTCGCCAGATTCGCCGACAGCCGCGCGTCGTCTTGCCGGTTTTTCAGCACACGAACCATCTCGGCTGGACCATCCGACGGACGTTGCAGGCGAACGCCCGAAGCAAGTTGATCCTGCAGCTTGGTCATGCTCGCCAACGTCCGCTGAGAGTTGCGGAGGATCGACTGAAATTGCATGTCGTTCGTCACTCGCATGACTGTCTCCGATTCAAATTCACATCCCGTCCCCACCGACCTCGCGTCGGTGGAACGATGATTGACAGCTAGATGGACGTGGTTTGAATGTCTCCGCCCCCGCCGAGCTTGTCTCGGTGGAGCGAATGATTTGCACTCGCGCCGCTAGTAGGCAATCAAGGCTCCACCGAGACAAGCTCGGCGGGGGCCGGTCCTCTTGGATCGTTCGTTTTAGCTGTCAATCACGGCTTCCACAGACACGAGGTCGGTGGGGAGCAACCACAAATTTCAGTAGTTCCAAGTTTGGCGTTGTTTGCAACCGCCTTTATCCCGAAGGGATTGCGTCACATAGCCCAGGGTTGCCCGCGACTGCGGGCTACCCTGGGTAGGGTGAAGGTGCCTGCTCTACCCTGAAAGGGTTGCGTCATTCGAGAAATTCCGATGACGGAACCCCTTCGGGGTACATCGACCGTTCTGATTCTCAACCCAGGGTAGCTCGCTTCGCGAGCAACCCTGGGCTATGTGACATAACTCCTTCGGAGTAAAGCCATATGTCGATCCCACGAACTTGGAACTACTGAATTTCCAATTATCGCAACTTCAAAACTGACGCTTCGGTTGACTGAGTTATCGAATCTCTAGCAGTTCGCCGTAGGCGTCATTCAAAACGTTGATGTATTTCGACGCGATCTGAAACATCCGCTGATACTTGAGCAAGTTGACCATCTCTTCGTTCGGATCAACGCCGGACAAGCTCTGTCGTTGTTCCTCCAGCCGATCGAACAAGAGTTGATTGGTTTCACGCTGCTCGGTCAGACCTTGCACGTCGGAGCCGATGTCGGCGACGGTTTGGAGGAAGTCGTTCGACAGCGTGGATTGATTCGGCATCAGGGGCGCGTCGCGCAGCGCGACTAGGCGTTGCAGATTGGAGCTGTCTCCCGTTTGCCCGTTACGCGAGGTCGCCAGGCGGTCGGCGTTGCCGAGCAGGTCGTCGCTGACTTTCAACGTGGCCGCGTCGCCGCCGGTGAAAAAGGCGTTGAACCCCAGCGCGCTCAATACGCCGGATGTGTCCGAGGGAGTCTCACCGTCTCCGCGAAAATCAAACGTGAATCCCGAGGCGGACATCACGGACAGTGTGCCTCCCTGTGAATTCACAAAGACTTGCAGGTTGGGGATCGTGCCGAGCGCGTTCGCCACGTCGCTCAGACTTTGTTGCACGGGATCGACGTTGATCGTGGTCAGCGTCCGCTGTCCCGTCGCGATGTCGGTCACGGCGACCGTCAGCGAGCCGGCAATCGGCGGTGACGGCAAACCGGCCGCGTTCAGCTTCTGGTTCACGTCGCGCACCGGTTGCTGGCTCGTCAGGTTCGTGAAGGCTCCGGCAACGCCCACTCCAGTTGTTTGCACGGAGTTGAACGCGCGAGCGACGGCACGAGCGAGATCGTCCATTCGTGACAGGTAGCGCGGCACGGTTTCACGGCGTGCAGCAAGGTAGCCACCAAGCTGGCCGCCGGTGGTCGTCAGCGAGGCGTCCGTCCCTTTTGGCTGAATCAAAACGTGATCGGTTTCATCGCGGACCACCTCCAACGACAAGGATCGTCCTGAAATCACCAAGGGAACGCCGTCCGACAACACTGTGACTTGACCTTGATTGCCTTCCAGAACTTCGATGCTGATCCGCTGGCCCAATTGTTGGATCAACTGCGACCGCTGATCGAGTAAGTCATTCGGTGGGCTTCCCGCTGTGATTTGCCGAGCGATCTCGGCATTGAGCTGGGCAATGGCCTTCGTCAGCGGGTTGATCTCCGCGACGACTGCGTTGATGGATTGATCGACATCGTCGCGCTGACGCAGCAAATCCGCGGCGACCGAATTGAACTCGCGAGCCAACTGATCGGCGGAAGCGACCACCAACTTTCGCGACGAACTGCTGTTCAATTGCGACGACAGTTGCTCCAGCCGATTGAACAGCGTTTCCAATCGCGCTCCGGCCGAAGCCTTTTCGTTGGAAAGTCGGCTTTCCAACTGCGTCGCCACCGTGAGCTGCGAATCCGACGCCCCGGTGGCGGCGGATTGCCGGACCTGTGACAGCTCGATGTTGTCGTTGACGATCCGCTGGATGCCGGTGACTTCGACACCACGCCCAATCGACAGCTTGTCCAACCGCAGCGGCGTCGCGCTGCTGAGCTGCACGACTTGCCGGTGATAGCCCGGCGTGTTCGCGTTCGCGATGTTGTTGCCGGCCACTTCCAACGCGCGCTGGCTGGCCTGCAACGCGGAGACGCCGATGGAAAATTGCAGCATGGCTCAGCCTCCCCACTGCAACACGGGGCCGACGTGCGCCGATTCGGTCTGACCGGTTGAGTTGTAGCTCGTGAAGTGCGGACCACTGCCCGTGAGTTGCCCCACGATCCGCTCGGTCAAATCGAGCGTCTGTTGAATCATCGCCGCGTTCTGCCGATTCAACCGCATCAACTCGTCCGACATCTCTTGCAGCCGCTGCCGGCATTTCGCCAACTCACCGCGTGTCTCGGCCGAGACAACACGCTCGAGGCTCGACAACGTGATTTCCTCCGCAGACTCCTGCAGACGTTCGGCCAATTGCTGGCGGAGTGCCGCGCGCTTGCCGCGCATCAACTCCCCCATCTGAAAGCTATCCACTTCGGCTTGCAGAGCCTGCGTGAGCCGCTCGCCATCGCGATTCAACAGCGCGAGCCGGATCTCACGCACGGCGACGAGCAGAACCGCCAACGTCTGCTCCTCTTCCCGCAGGTGCGCGATGATGCGAGCGTCAACTTCCACGGCATCCGCGATCGGTGTGTTGTCCATGATTCATTCTCCGCATTTGGAGTGCTCCGGCCTGACGGAGCTTTCCCAAATTTCATAGCTCTCATGTTTTCAAGAGATTAAGTGGCAACATCCGAGCGTCGCGACTTTTCGATTCTCGAAAGACAAAAAGTGACCCTTACAAAATGAAAAATGAAAAAGGGAAAGCTCCGTCAGGCCGGAGCACTCCAAATCGGCGGTCGTTCCGACTGCTGCTCGCGCCGCAATGTCTCGCGGAGCATCTTGGCCAATCCGAAGCCGCCGCCTTGTGACATCTGCTGACCGACGAATTGATCGAACATGCCGCCGTAGACGTCCCCCCCATCGCCGCCAAACATCGTCTCTGGGTCGAGCGTCTTCCGCATCTCTTTCAACAACTGTGAGGCGAACAAGCTTTCGAAGTCGGCCGCCACTTTCGCGATCTGGTCGTTGTCAGCCGATCGTTCGCGCGCAGCGTAAGCGATCTCGACGGGCGAGTTCGGACTCAGCAGAGGCATGGGTGAAATCGATGACATTGCAATTCCTCTCCGGGCCACTCACATAATGACCAACTCGGCATGCAGGGCTCCGAGTTTCTCTAACGATTGAAAGATGCTGATCAGATCTTTTGGCGTGGCTCCCAACGCATTCAGCACGCGGACCAATTCTCCCACGGTGTAGAACTTCGCTTGTCGATTTCGATTTTGCGGCTCGTCGTCCGGAGAGGGCGGGATCGGCACCGTGAGGGACTCGTCCGGATCGGGAGGCGACCGCAGCGATGGCGGGTTCGGCAGCGGAGCGGGCGAACTTCGCGAAGTCTGCGGTGAAACGCTCGTCAGATTGGGGTTAATCACCATGTTGGCGTGATAAATGGTGGTAGGTGACACACGCACGTTTTCTCCCACGGAGACTGTTCCTGTCCGTTCGTTGATCACGATTCGCGCGGGGGTATCCGGAGCCACTGTGAGCAGGCCGATCTCCGCGATGAATTCGGTGACGCGACTGGTGAATCCGGTCGGAACGCGGACCCGGACCATCGCTTGGTCCATCGCCGTCGCGCACGTGGGGAAGTTGCGGTTGATCGCCTGACTGATTTGTGAACTCGTCGAATAATCCGGGCCACGCAGCAGCAATTGCACGATGCCGTTGTGCTGGATTTCGCCGAGCACCTCTTTTTCGACAAACGCTCCGCCGGGAACGCGCGCAACGGTCGGATGATTGAGCTGACCGTTATTTGCGCCACGGGTTCGAGCGCCGCCGATCGAGAGTTGTCCCTGAGTCACGGCATAGACTTGGCCGTCGGAGCCAGCCAGCGGCGTCCGAATCAACGTGCCACCCTCCAAGCTGGCACCGCCTCCAATCACCGAGACGACCACGTCCAGCTTGCTCCCTTTGTGAGCGAACGGAGGCAACTCCGCGGTCACACCGACCAAGGCGATGTTCGGTGACTTGAACACATTGTCCAGCAACGACTGCCGAGCGATCGCGGTGGTGACGTCCAACTTACGGAGCATGTCGATCGCCACCTGCTGCGTCGCCAAATCGGTTCCTCCGGTGTTGTTCAATCCGATGACCATTCCGATGCCGAACAGTTCGTTTCCGCGAGCACCTTTGACCGTGGTGATGTCCTTAATGCGAATCTCCGCGCGAGCCGACGGAGCGGCGGCGGCGAACGCGACGATTGCCAGCAGGGCCAAGGTTGCTCGATTCATCATCCGTTCCTTTCGCGATTACCACGGCCAAACTTTGTTGCCGACACGGCCCAACCAGCCTTGATTGGTGAACCGCGATTCGACTCCCGTCCCTTCGTAAGCCACGTTGAAGTTCGCGATGGAACGCGACTCCACGGAATTCCGCTGATCGACATCGTTGGGACGAACGACTCCGGAGATGCGCAGCAGTCGCGTCTCGTTCGACACGACACGCTTGCGATAGCCCTCAATGACGAGGTTCCCGTTCGGCAGGACGTCCATGACCGTCACGGTCATTTGATCGAGGAATTTCCGATCGTTCTCGTACTCGGACTTGCCGTTGAACGCGCGATCGGACGACTGATTCGCATTGAACTCAGCGGCGGCTTCGCGGCTGGCTCCGTTCGATGAGGTTTTCCCCGCGAAGTTGAACTTGCCGGAGGTGGCGTTGCTCTTGTCGAGCGTCCGCTCTTCCGAGTTCGAAGCCCCGGTCACTTCGCGGACCACAACGGTCAGCAAGTCGCCGACACGTCTCGCTCGATTGTCCACGAACAAATAACCGTTGCGCTGGTCCCGCCGATCCCAAATCGAATCGGCCTCGCCGCTCTTGACCAGCAAGACCGACGCCACGCTGCTGAGTGCCAGCAACACAAATCTTCCAACGCGACGTTTCATCGCGGAACTCCTTTTCAGTTTTTCAATGAGATTCTCAATCAACCACCTCGACCTCGGACGCGCTTAACACGCGTGCGGAGATCAGAGCGTTCGAGTGGATGTTTTTGACTTTGATTACGTCCCCCGCGCGGCCTTCCTTCTGAGCCTCGCCAGCCATTTCAACGTGCAACGCCCCGCTGTGGGCAATGACTTTGACTCGATCAAGCCGCTTCACAATTGGCGGTCCGACTACCCGAACCACTGGCTCAAGATCACCCGTTTTGAGGACATGAGCGGCCGGAAGGATTCGCTTGGCCTTCTGCCCCACCAGTTGATCTGATGACGAGCTGAAGCCGGTCAGTTGAGTCACGTCCTGTCGACCAAACTCCAGGTCCGAGGCCACAATCACTTGGCCGCGAGCGATTGGCTGAGATGTCACCAGGACTTTCTCGAAATGCCGCACTTCAAACGGCAGAGCGACTTCGAGCGTTCGCTGACCCGTGACCTGCCGCACAATTTGCAGCGTGATTCGTCCGAGCGGTGTTCCTGTGGATCGCCACTCGGCACTGAATGTTGCCGACGTCGGACTGTCCCGCAGTTCGCGCGGCAACGGCTGAACCAATTGCACGACGATGTCCTCCTCCGGCCACGGCAACTGCTTTTTCAAGCAGGCTTGAACAGCCGCAAGCACCGCCTGTTCCGTGCTCAAATGCATATTCGCCGTTCGCGACTGTGACGCCAATTGGACCACGGTTTGCGCTTTGGCAAGCTTGTTTGTGGAAGCCGGCAATGTGGAACCGCGAATCGACACGAGTCGCGGATCGACGCCCGCAAGTCGCAATCGAAACTCGATCTGCCGGGGCGAAATATCGAGTGACTCGCTCGCTGCCGGTGCGTCGTCCAAGTCGAGTGCCGCGATTCGCTCACGCAACGCCTCATCACCGCCGCTGAGGTCCGCAACGTCCACAATTCGCACGACGTCGGAGAGCGTTCGCGTTTGTGGACGCAGCGTGATCATGACACGAGCGACGGCTCGGTTCTCCGATCGCACGCTGTTGCCAAAAACGAGCAAGACAATCAGCACACCCGCCGAAAGTCGAAAGCCGAAAGCCGAATGCCGTAATCCTTTTTTTGAGAGAGCGTCCATCGCGTTACCTCACCATTC
This sequence comes from Planctomyces sp., assembly GCA_005798445.1. GTDB lineage: Bacteria > Planctomycetota > Planctomycetia > Planctomycetales > Planctomycetaceae > SXKJ01. The sequence goes on along the minus strand of SYJG01000079.1, from coordinate 5,700 downwards.
CGTTGGTGGCTTGCAGCATCTGGTCGCTGGTGAGAACCGCTCGCTGACTCGCCTCGAACGCGCGTTGCGCGGTGATGAGCCGAATCATCTCGGTCACGACTTGCACGTTGGATCGTTCCAGAAAGCCCTGCTGCAAACTGCCGAAGCCGTTGTCTCCCGGTGTGCCGGGCAGCGGTTGACCGGAGGCGGTCGTTGCGGCAAACAGGTTGCGACCTTCGGAGCTGAGTCCGCTGTTGTTCGAAAATCGCGAAGTCAGAATTTGGCCGGCCTGTTGCGACTGATTCTGAGCGTCGGTGTAGGAGACCGCGCCGTCCGCACCCACCGTGATTGCCAGCGCATCCGGCGGAATGGTCACCGGCGGTTGTAACAGAAAGCCATCTGCCGTCACGAGCTGACCGGTCGAGTTTGTGCGAAACGAACCATCACGCGTGTAACGCGAATCGCCGTTTGGCAGTTGCACCTCAAAGAAGCCCTCGCCGTTGACCGCCAGATCCAACAAGTTGTTCGTGTTTTCGAGATTGCCGACCGAAAAAATCTTGGTGATGCCGGAAGTCCGCACGCCACTGCCGATCTGAATGCCCGTGGGAACTTCGGCTCCGTTGGCTCCCTGTGTTCCCGGAGCACGAACGGTTTGATACAGCAGGTCTTGGAATTCGACCTGGCTGCGCTTGAAGCCGGTCGTGTCCACGTTGGCGAGGTTATTGGCGGTCGCATCAACGACTGTCTGCTGAGCCAACATGCCCGACGCGCTGGTGAAGAGAGCTTTAATCATGACCGTTACCTCCCTGTGGGCCGAGTGGTGAGACCGATGGCATCGCCGATGGCTCGCAACGCGCGCTGTGTCGCCTCGAACTGCCGCAGCCCGGTCGTCATCTGCACCATCTCTTGGACGGCCGATGTGTTGGACATCTCGCGCACGCCCTGCCGAATGTCCGGCTGTTCGACTTCCGTCGGATCAACTCCTTTCGGAGCCGCGAAACTGCAACCGCTGACTCGCTGCAACTTCGACGTGTCGGCGAACTCGACGATGCGAAGCTGGTCCACTTCCGAGCCGTTCGCCAGGATTCTTCCGTCGCCAGAGATTTGCAGGTCCGCGATCCCCGACGGCAGAGTGATGTCTCCCCCTTGTCCTTGTACCGCGAAACCTTCGGACGTCACCAATTGGCCTTCGCTGCCGATCCGAAAGACGCCGCTCCGCGAATACGTCGGTCCGTTTGGTCCATCAAACACGAACAGGCCAGAGCCGCCGATCGCGACATCGAGCGGATTCCCGGTCTGCTCAAAGCCCCCCGGAGTTTGGTCCGCATGAACGCTGACGCTCGGCCCAACGAAGTCGTCCGCACCGCCGCTGGCATCAAATTGCACGATCTCACGCCGATAGCCCGGCTTACCGGCGTGCGCAAGATTCTGCGCAGCGACGTCCTGCTGATGTGACGTCGCCAACATTCCGCCAGCCGCACTGTACAACCCTCGTATCACGGCCCGTCCCTGCGCCGGTGGAGTTGATGGATCGCCGTCTCGCCCCAATCGATTCTGACGAGTCGCCGCTTCTCAGAATCGACACCCACAAGAGAAAGAATGATCGTTGACGAACTAGCCAACCAATCTCCCCTGGTTCTCCAGGTTCTCGCGGTTTTCGCAGACCTCCAACCCTCCGCATGTTCATAGCCATACGGCGTTGCTGCACGCGCCTCGACCAGAATGGTACTTCCGCAGCTTGGTTGAGCTGCGTCGCTATGAGGATGGCTCTTCAACGCAATCGAGCGGCATTATTGGGAAGGAATGCCCCATTGGTCGGACACTTGGCGCTGGTGGTAAACACGAGCGTTGAATACGAATCGTGAGATCACATCGAGTTCATTCCGTGATCGTCAAACGGGCCGGATCGGCCGCGCGTGCCTCGCTTGGCGGGGGAAAATCTGCGTGCTGCTGGCTGGCTCGGTGCGAGCGGTTGATTCTTTGGATAATTGATCGCGCAGAAACAACGGCAGGTCAGAGCGTCCGCCGCGTTGGTAATCGCGAAGCAATGTTGGCGCGAGATCGTCGGCATCGCGGCCGAGTTGCACTGTCGCAAACTCGAAGACCAACTCCGTCAGCTTCAGCAATGGGATGCCCACGAAGCGGCCGAGGCGTTCGAAAAGCCAGTCGGTCTGCCGCCAAAGCGTCCAGAAGGGGGATTCGTCACGCCACAGCAGCGGAAGGGTTTCGACGAAGTTGCCACTGTTGCCGAGCAAGTCCCATGCGCGAGCGAAGCGGCGCAGTCGGCCGAGATCGGCGGCGGACAGCACGCGGGTGCTGAGCACTTCATACGGGGCGGAAGGGCTGTAGATCATTTGTTCGGCTGCGTCGTGGCGGATGATCGGAGTGCCGCGCAGGCGTTTCAGAATGCCGAGTTGAATTTCTTGCGGACGCAGCGCTAGCAAGCGATCGAAGCCGGCGGCAAAACTGTCGAGCGTCTCACCCGGCAGGCCGGCGATCAGGTCGGCGTGGATGTGGACGCCGGTCTGCTCGCGCAGGAAGCGGAAATTGGCGACGAGTTGCTCGTTGTCCTGCTTGCGGCTGATGAGTTCGGCGACGTCGTCGTTGAAGGTCTGTACGCCGACCTCGAATTGCAGCACCGCTGGCGGGAACTGCACGATCAATTCACGCAGCGAGTCCGGCAGACGGTCGGGGATCATCTCGAAGTGCAGGAACAATCCTGGCCGCATCCGGTCGAGAAAGAATTGCAGGATCGCTCGGCTGACGCGCGGATTCAGGTTGAACGTCCGATCGACAAACTTGAACGCCTGGCAGTCTCGATCGAGCAGCCGTTGCATCGCGGCCAAAAACGAGTCGAGCGGAAACTGACGCACGGGGATGTCGAGTGCCGACAAACAGAACTCGCAGGTGAAGGGGCAGCCGCGCGAGGCTTCGACGTAGATCACTCGGTGCGCGATGTCCTCGTCGGAATAGAAATCGTAGGGCAGGACCAGGTCGTCCAATCGTGGCAGTTCCGCCGCGATGATCTTGTCGGGTGGGCGTGTACCCTCCAACAGCGTGCGACACAACTTGGCGACAGCGACGTCTCCCTCGCCGGTAATGACGTAGTCGGCGAGTTGCACGATCGGTTGCTCATCGGCCTCGAAGCTAACCTCCGAGCCGCCGAGAATCACGACGATGTCGGGACGTAACCGTTTCAGCGCGGCGACCAATCGCGTGGCGTGGTCGATGTTCCAGATGTAGACGCCCAGGCCGACGATCTTCGGGTTGCGCGAGACGATCGCGTCGAGCACCTCCAGCGTTGCGTCGTTGATCGTGAACTCGATCATTTCCGCCCGCGACTGCAACTCGCCGAGATTGGCGAACAAGTACCGCAACCCGAACGCACAGTGCGGGTACTTGGCATTCAACGTGGTCAACAGGATCTCCGGCATGTCGGCCACTGTAACGAATGCGATACGATGCAGCCCATTCGCGAGCACGAGGGAGGGCGAGGCTCCCGCCGAGCCGTGACCGAGAACGACACAATATCCCCACACCGGCTCGGCGGGAGCCTCGCCCTCCCAGTTTTCACGTCGTGCCCTGTCCGATCGCGAATGACCTCATGCACCTGATCGCCGCCACCACATTCGGACTCGAAGCTGTCGTTTCGCGAGAGCTCAAGCAGCTTGGCTACGAAAAACAGTCGACCGAAGACGGCAAAGTGACGTTTGAAGCCAACGCGGCGGCGATCGCGCGAGCGAACTTGTGGCTGCGATCCGCCGAGCGGGTGCTGGTGCAGGTCGGGCAGTTTGAGGCTCGCGACTTCGGCGAGTTGTTCGACCTCACGAAGGCGTTGCCGTGGGAGGAATGGTTGCCGGAGAACGCCTACTTTCCGGTGCGCGGTCGCTCGGTGCGGTCGCAGTTGCACAGCACGCCGGATTGCCAGGCAATCGTGAAGAAGGCGATCGTCGAGCGGCTCAAGCAGAAGTATCAAAAGGTCTGGTTTCAGGAGAACGGCCCGACGTTCACGATCGAAGTCTCGCTGCTGAAGGACCGAGCCACGCTGACCATCGACACGACCGGGCCGGGCCTGCACAAGCGCGGGTATCGCAAGCTAGTCGGTGAGGCCCCGCTGAAAGAGACGCTCGCCGCCGCGCTGATTCAGTTGAGCTACTGGAACTCCAGTCGCATGTTGCTCGACCCGTTCTGCGGCAGCGGGACGATCCCGATTGAGGCGGCACTGCTGGGCCGCAAGCTCGCCCCGGGATTGAACCGCACGTTCGCTTCCGAGGAATGGCCGATCGTGCCTCGCGAAGTTTGGGAGCAAGCTCGCGAAGAAGCCCGCAGCGTCGCGCTGCCGAAACTCGACGCGCCGATCGTCGGCAGCGACATCGATCCGCACGCCATCAAGCTTGCCAAGCATCACGCGCTGGAGTCCGGCGTCGCGACCGACTTGCGATTCGAGCATCGCGACTTCGCTCAAATCGCCGGGCCCGACCTGTTGCCCTACGGCTGCTTGATCGCCAACCCGCCGTATGGCGAGCGACTTGGCGAACTCGACGAAGCGGAAGCGCTCTACGCTCGGTTGGGAGCCTTCTGCAACCGGCTCAATGCGTGGTCAGTCTACGTGCTGACCTCACACAAAGAGTTCGAGCGCCTCTTCGGACAAGCCAGCGACCGCCGCCGCAAGCTCTTCAACGGCCGCATCGAATGCACCTACTACCAGTTTCAAGGGCCGCCGCCGCCGAGCACCACTCAAACTCCAAGCTCCGAAGGCAACGCATGAATGGCGGGTGGAATCTTGGAATCGGGGTCAGGTCTTCAAATTTCATTTTTGGCGTCGCGAACGGAGCGCGATGTGAATTGGAAAGATGATGTGAATGAGTGTCGAAGGTGGATTGTGGAGCCAAAAATGAAATTTGAAGACCTGACCCCTGACCGGTTCAACGGGCCATGGCAAGTGCTCGGCTCGGCCGAAATGTATCGCGACCCGTGGGTGGTGCTTCGCAAGGACGACGTGATTCGACCGGATGGTCGGCCGGGGACACACACGGTCACGCGGTTCAAGGACGGCGTGTCGGTGCTGCCGCTCGACGACTGCGGGCATGTGTTTTTGACCGAGGAGTTTCACTACGCACAGGGGCGTCGCGGAATCGAGGTCATCAGCGGTGGCGTGGAATCGGGCGAAGACCTGCTGGCCGCTGCTGCTCGCGAGTTGCGTGAAGAGGTTGGCATCGTGGCGTCACGCTGGACTCCGTTGGGAGTCGTCGATCCGCTCACGTCTCAGGCGATTGCGCCGATCTCGCTGTTTCTGGTCGAAGGGCTGTCGTTCGTCGAAGCGTCACCCGACGGCACCGAGACAATCCGTCGGCTGCGAGTCCCGTTCGCCGAAGCGGTCGAGATGGTCATGCGCAGCGAGATCACGCACTCCGGCAGTTGCGTGCTGATCCTCAAAGCGGCGAGGATTCTGGCCGAGCGTGCGATCGTTTAGGAACGAGTGTTCTCCAGCACGACGCGCCAGCGAGTGGCTCTTCCGAGGCAACCACTCGCTGCTATGTGGCGGTTTGTCAAATGGGTGAAGGGGAGTTGGGACGGAAATCACGAGCAGGCTGCTATTCGTGTCGTCTTCCGGTGAGGGAAGAGACCAGTTCAACGATACGCGGGAGACGGAACAGACTGGCGCACGGGGGTGGCCCAGCGAGTGGACGGACGCGTCTCCATCGTGATCCGAGGTGGCGG
>SYJG01000078.1 GCA_005798445.1 Planctomyces sp. | reverse complement strand
CCGCGCAGCGTGTTGATCTCGCCGTTGTGAGCCATGAAGCGACAAGGCTGAGCACGATCCCAACTCGGAAACGTGTTCGTCGAGAACCGCGAGTGAATCATCGCCAGATGACTCTTGTAGTCCGGATCGCGCAGGTCCGCGAAGTACGGCATCACCTGCGACGGCATCAGCATCCCCTTGTAGATGATGATCCGCGTCGACAACGAGCAGATGTAAAATAGCAACGCCTGCGACAGCTTCGACTCGTCCCGCAGTTGATGACTCGCCACTTTACGGATGACGAACAACTGCCGATCGAACGCCGTCTGATCGAGACCCTCTTTCGCTCCGATGACGACCATCTCCATCGCCGGTTCACACGCGCGAGCCGACGGACCGATGTTCGCCGCATCCGCACTGGTCGGCACGTTCCGCCAGCCGATCAGAGTTTGTCCTTGCTCGGCGATGATCTTGTTGACGGTCTGCTTGCAGGTCTCCCGCTGCTGCGGATCGCTCGGCAAAAAGACGATCCCCGCCCCGTATCGCCCGCGCGGCGGCAGCGTCGCCTTGAGTTCCGTCTTCGCGACCTTCTCCAAGAACTCATAAGGCAGCGCGGTCAGGATGCCCGCACCGTCACCGGTGTTTTCTTCACAGCCACACGCCCCACGGTGAGTCATGCGTTTGAGCATCTCGTCCGCGTCATCAACGATCTGCCGAGACCGTTCCCCCTTGATGTGCGCGACGAAGCCGACGCCGCAGGCATCATGCTCGTAGGCAGGATCGTAAAGGCCCTGTTTCTTCGGCCAACCGTTGCTTTGAAGTTCAATCGTCATGTCTTGGTCTCGTCTTTTCATTCTTCCATCGGCGTGGCGTTGATCCCGTAGGGATCACAGCCAGTAGCCGGTGGTCGGAGCGCAGCGGAGACCACCGGATACGTTTCAAAACGTCGTTTGCATCCCGAAGGGATGCCAGAAACCTTCTGGCATCCCTTCGGGATGCAACTCTCGATCAATCCTTTCCGGGGGTCTTCGCTGCGCTGCGACCCCCGGCTACTTTCTTTCATCCCTTCGGGATGGAATTCGTCTCTTCGAGATCAAATCAAGTCGCGACTGTCTGGACCGATTTGACTCGGCCGTTCTTGTGGCCGTTGCTGCGATCGACCGGCGGCAGCGAATCGACCGGGGCTTTGAGCAGTTCTGTGAACTTGCTCGCTGCCGTGGACAGCGTCTTGTTGCGGCGATGAATCACGCCGATCGGGCGATGCCACGCGACATCCTTGAAGTGCAATGCGACCAACGTCCCTGCATCAACTTCGCGACGCACGGTCGGTTCCGGCAGGATCGAAACTCCCGAACCGATTTCGACCGCGCGCTTGATATTCTCAATGTTGTCGAACGAGTGAACCATGTTGACCGAGATCTTCTCACCCTTCAGCCAGCGATCCATTTGGCGACGAATCTTCAGCTCTTCGGTGAAGCAGACGAAGTCTTCCCCCTCGAGCGCCTGCGCTGGAACACCCGATTGCTCACGGCCTTCATCGACCAATTTGTGATCGGGAGGAACAACCAGCACCATCGGCTGCTGCTGCCACTCTTGAGCCGTGAACTCGCCTCCCTCTTTCGGGAACGAGACCAACCCCAAGTCCGCCTCGTCGGCAGAGACGCGGCGGTACACTTCGTCGGGATGCAAGTAGTCGATCCGCAATTCCACTTCGGGAAACTGTTCACGAAACTTCGCGACGTACCGATCCATCTCCGACAAGCCGACCGAATAAATCGCCGCGATCCGAACTTTGCCGACAACTTTGTCGACCATCTTGCGGACTCGGTCTTCGAGCTTGCGGTACTCGTCCAGCAGTGTCCGGCAGCCCTCGTGATACACGACGCCAGCCGGAGTCAGTTCAAATGGCCGCTTGCTGCGGTCGATCAATTGCACTGCCAACCGCTTTTCCAACGCCGCGATCGACTGGCTGACCGACGATTGAGTGACATCTCGTTCGGAAGCGGCCTTCGAGAAACTGCGCAGCGCGACCACGTCGCAAAACAGCTCAACGGTGCGCAGCGGCATGACAATTCTTCCTGCTCGCTGAGGCAAGCGAGCATCAATATTTCTAATACAGCATCCTGCCGCCCATAATCCAGGGCGGCAAAATACCCCACGATTCCGTCATCGTCAAGAAACCGACAGGCCAAAGAGTCGCTCAAGCGTTCGGAGATCGCCAGACGGTCATCGCGAATGCTGGAGCATCCGAGTTCTTCAACGGAAACGAACTGACGCGGCGGCAGTGCATGATGTCTCCAAGCACATCACCGGCAATCAGCGTCAGCACTTCGGGAGTCATTCGCGGATCGGCGTATCGCACGCGGATCGACTCCATCCAGGCGGCCATCTCGACGCGAAGCGGATCGGGCTTCGGCGGCTCAGTCGGGGATTTCGGTTCGTCCGCCAGAGCGACCGGCAGACCAACGGTCGCGGCCGCAACAGCGCTCGCAAATCTTCGTCGAGAAATTGACATCGGAGAGGCTCATCTATTCGAGTCCAAACGATCGACAACCGGAGGCTATTTCATCGGCAATCGTCACACAACTCGCCGCGCGAAGCACGTCGGAGACTTGCTGGAATTCTCACAGATCGAGCATTAGGCTCCCTCCCCTTCGTAGGTCAGCCTTTCCAGGCTGACTCGATCAACGATCGACGCCATTTGCCAATTCGGGTCAAGCTGGAAAGCCTGACCTACCAATTCCGAAAGCCTGACGAAATGTCGAACTTAAAGTCGCAAGCGATTGCCGGTGTGGCTGCCGGTTCCGAAACCCAATTGATGACCAAGTGGCCCTCGATTGCTGCGTTGGGCTTGGGCCGCACCCTCGGCCAGTTGATGGCCAGTGTCCCCGCCCGGTTCCTGTTGGCATTGCCGATCGGTGCGCCGGTTGGAGTTCTGCTGTACTTCGTCCAGAAGGTGACTGGTGAGCGATTCACGATCACCAACAAGTCGGTCCAGCGCTGGACGGGCCTGGGTGGCCGCATGATTCAGCGGATCGAACTGAGCGACATCGCCAACATCCAAGTCCGCCAACAATCGGGACAAGAGTTTTTCCACGCCTCGGACCTGCTGCTGCTCAATGCCAAAGGGGACGTCGTGATGCGGCTGGATGGTCTGCCGCACGCCGAGATCTTCAGCGAGAACATCACCAAGGCTCGCGAAGCGAGCGGCCGCACGCAGGATTCGCTCAACACGATCAACGCTCGGCACAAAGCCTAACGTGGTGTTCACGGGCTGGTCCCAGCACGACGCGCAAGCGAGTGGTTCTGAGAAACATCACTCGCTTGCGCGTCGTGCTACAGCATGCGTCCTTCGACGGCGCTGTCGGATTGATTGGGGTCGATCGGCCTGGCCGGTTGTTTGCGGCCGCGACGTCCCGGCTTGGACAAGTCCCCCTCAGTCGTGATCGGTTCAAGGTTGATCGGCGACTCTCCGAGCCAGTCCTCGAACTCTGACCTTGGCTGTTGGACGATCGAACCGGCGGTCATCCTCAAGCGTTCCTCCCAGGCGGAGGACTCAGTCACAAACGTGTCTTTCAAAGCTTGACGTGCTGCCTCACGGTCTCGTTCAGGAAGCAGCAGCCAGACATCGCGACCATAGTTGGTCAGCTTTTCGCTCGACCGATTGTGCTTCAATCCCGCGATGGTGAGCTTCCAGGACTCCAGCAAATCTCCCGCCAGCTCTCGTTCGGCCGCGAGGCTCAGCCAGACGCGCGGCATTGTCGGATCGCGACGCACTGCCTCTTGGAAATGCGGAACCGCTGCGGACAGGTCCTCCAAGCGTCTCCCCTGAAAGGCGTGATAGCTCGGAATCCAGAACGGATGCAGCACTCCAAAAATCGCCAGTGGCAGCAGCGCGTGTGCGGCGACCCACGCTCGACGTCCTTGGTGAGAGTGAGCTGCACGCGCATTGAGCCAGCCATAGCCGACCCCAGCAAAGTGCGCGACGTTGGCGACCGACATGACATCAATCGCCGTCAAGCCAATGCAGAGGAACAGGAACATCCAAATGTTGACGACCGCTTGATCGTGAAGTCGCCGTGCGATCTGTGGATCGTATTGCCGCTCGATCAGACACCAGCCGAACATCGCGCAGCCGACTCCCGATAGCCCGACCGGATAATGTTCCAGGTAGAACTCCGGCACGAGCGGGATCGTGGCCGCAAAGAACCAAAAGCCCAAGTAGGGCACTCGCCGCATCCGCCGTTCCATCATCGTGCCCAATGGCCAGATGAAACAGACATTGCAGACCAAGTGCAGCAAGTTGCCGTGATGAAACGCGCTGGCGGGGATTCGCAGCCATCTCCACCAGGAGCCGTCCCACAAGTCGAAAGGACCATGCACTTCGGGTTCGTACTGCCGGCCGACAACTTGGCCGAGTGTTCGCCGCCATTCCCAAACGTCCTCGCGTGTCGAGGACAACTCCGCAATGAGGAACAGAGCGACTGCGGCGGCCAACAGGCTGAAGGTGATGGGAGCAGAACGAAAGTCACGGCGAAACACAGCGAACATGCGGAATCCTTTCACGCCATTTGCGACACGAGTTGTAGTCGCAAACGCTGAGCAACGTGTAGACCGATGCGGACAACGGCGATCGTCACGTCATTTCCCGGACGACTGTTGCTCCCGCAGAATCGTCAGATCGACCGCTTGGCCGGAGTCGAGCACAACTTTTGCCGCGACCTTCCGCAGGACTTCTTCCAGCGTGTCGAGGTACTTGCGTCGCATCGCAAGCTGCCGTGCCTCGGCATACGGCCGGCGTCCGGATTGCTCCTCGGAGCGCAACTGCGCGATGAGCTTGGAAAAACTCTCCGCCTCCGCCTTTGCCGCTTCCACCGATTGTTGACGGAAGACCTCCGCCGAGTCGATCGTCCGCCGGGCCACTCCACGACCTTCGGCCTCGCGTTGTTCGGAGTACGCCCGCGCCTGATTGATCGCCGTCTCTTTGTCCGCGCGAGCGTTCATCACGTCGATAAACTCCGCCTTCACGCGCAGCGGCGGCGAGACGTTTGCAATTGTGACGTCGTCCACCGTCAGCCCCAACCGCTGCTCGCGAGCCAATCGTTGCAGGTCTGCTGTCATCCGCTCGCGAAGTTCATTCCGCCCCAGCGTGTGCGCAAAATCGACGCCGCTGAGCAGCATCGCATCGGCCAACACGGACTCGGCCAGCGTCCGCAATCGCCGTTCCGGAGAGACTGCCGCGAACAAGAACTCGCCGACGTGGGACTCCGACACCCGATAGCTGACGCTGATCTGCACGTTGAGGATGTTTTTGTCACCGCTCAAAAACTGAGCCTGCCGTGCCGGATCGACGTTGCGCAGAAAGTTGTTCGTGGCCGGAGCGTCTTGTTCCAAGTCCCCGATTTTCAGCGTCCGAATCTCATTCAGATTGATGCGATCGACCGTCGCAAACGGCCACGGGCAGTCGTAATGCCAACCGCTCGGCCAGAGCCGCACCTCGCCGTTCGCGTTTTTCACGATGGCACCGAACCGACGCACGACAGCGGTTTCGTTGCCGCGGACGACGAAGAAGCCAGTCAGCAAATAAACGCCCAACACCAGTGCCAAGTACAAAGTGCAGAGTGCAAAGTGAAAACTGAGGCGACCAGCGCGACGATGATGGACCACCGCCCGCTGCCCTCTGCCCGCACTTTGCACTTTGCACTCGGCAATCTTCACTTTGCACTCCTCGTTCTCACGGAGTCGTTGTCCCATTCGCAGCCGGCTTCGCCTCACCCGGTTTCACGTCGCCGGGCACCCCATCCGAAAGCATTTTCAACAGACTCGACGATGCCGATAGCACCAAAGTCGTCTTATCGTTCAGGATCGTCCGGTACGCATCGAGCGTTCGCATCGTGCGGTAGAACTCCGGGTCGGCGGCGTGTGCTTGATTGAGGATCGACGTCGCTTGGGCCTCGGCCTCGCCACGAATTCGTTCCGCGTCACCGTCTGCCTTCGCGAGCAACTCGGCGTGTTGACGATCGGCGTGGCTGCGGATGACAGTGCTCGCGGCGAGTCCCGCGCTGCGGTAGCGGTCGGCGATCTTTTGACGTTCGGACTTCATCCGCTCGAAGACCGCTTGCTGATTGCCGAGCGGGAAATTGATTCGCTTGACCCGCGCGTCGACGATCTCGATCCCCAGCCGTTCGAGCAGCGGTTCGCCATCCGCGCGGCCTTGTTGCAGTTGCTCGCGAATCTCTCGCGACAGGTCTTCGAGCACTCCCGCTTGATTCGCTGCCGGCCCGGCTTCGGGGTCATCGACTCGCAGCAGGTTGCTCAGTTCAAGCTGTCCGACTCGCGTCGCCACGATCGACCGCAACCGGCTTTCGAGCCGCGCCGCCGCCGCCTCGTGACTTCCGAGCGACCGGAAGAACGTGACGACCGACTGCTTCGCCTCTGACTGCCCGATCCGCCAGCAGACGAAGGTCTCGACCGTGACGTTCTTCTTGTCGCGAGTGAAGATTTCGCGTCCCGGCGGATCGAACAACTGCACGCGAGCATCGAATCTCCGAGCCGTCCCGATCGGCCAGGGCCACTTGAAGTGCAGCCCGCGATCCTCCGGACGGTCGTAGACTGCGGCGATGTGGCCGAGCCGCTCGACGATGACCAGTTCAGTCTCGTCCACCAGCACGACAGAACTGACCGCGGCAGACGCGATCACGGCAAACAACACGATCACGGCGATCGTGCGCCAAATAGTAGCAGGCACACTCCGTGTGCCGTCGCCCACTTCCGCGCCACCCTGTCCCGTAAACGGTCTCTCAGAGCGAGTCGATTGCGTTGGTTGCATTTGTTGTTTCCTTCGGTCTGACAGCACACGGAGTGTGCCTACTTCTATTGATCTCGCCGCCAAAGCAGATACTCGTTTGGATTCAAGCCGGCTTTGGGGCCGTTGTTGGCGATGTAGATTTGAAGTCGTTCGAAGTTATCTGCCGATCGAACCAGATGGTCGAAGCTCTCTTCCTGCCAAAACCGGCCAGCGAGATTCAACCGCTTGTTGAGTTCGCCGGCACTGAATTTCTTCCAAGAGTAGCACTGCTTCTGAATGTCCGTTGTTCCCAGCAACCCAACCAGCAGATGGACGTGATTGGGCATGACCACAAAATCTCCGAGGTAGTAGCGGTCGTTGTCAAAGTGCTTCAAACTCTTGGCCACAATCTCGGCACAACCGCGCTCGCGCAGGACACACGCGCCGTAACCTCGATCGAGACTGTCGAGGTACTCTCGAGAAAACGTGTCGTGATACTCACGAAGAAGCGACTCCGCCTGTTGTTCGAGCCGTTCCATCCAACCAGGTTGTTTGGAATCAATGCCATGCCGTTGTAGCCAATCGAGTCGCTTGCGATGCCAGAGGTCGGAGACCTCTTTGGGAATGGAATCCTCGGTGCGGAACGTGACAAAGTAAGTCGCCCCTGGCTGAAACCAATGCGGCAAGTTGCCCCGGTTGATTCGCAATTCACCCTGCGGATTGAACAATTCAAACATCTCTGCTCTCGCCATGAGTAGCAGGCACACTCCGTGTGCCGTCTGCCTCGAAAGAGTTCATCAAATTCGCGTCTCTAGTTTGTCGTCATCTTTCCACAATCGATTCCGTCGGTCTCGGCGGACGGCACACGGAGTGTGCCTACTACTATTTCTCCGTCTCCGGCATCTCCAACCGTTGCAACGGCGTGTCGCTCGACGGCAGGCGAATCGGCGATTGTCCCGGTTCGGTCAGCCACAGATGCGATTTCCCACGCAAAGCCGGGTCCAAAATCAGCAGCGGCCGAGCGGCCAGCACGCGTTCCATCGTGGTCCAATACAGATGCAGTCCCGTCAGCGTCGGCTGTTCGGCGAAGACTTTCACGACGCTGTTGAACCGAGCGGCCGAGCCGGTTGCCGCTTCGACTTTGCGAGTCTTCTCGCTGCGAGCCTTCAGCAATTTCGCCGCCGCCTCGCCGGAGAGGACTCGGTCGTCGGAATCAAAATTCGCCGTCAGTTTCTGCCACAGAGCGTCATCCAACTTCCAGCCGGTCACGCCGCCGGTGGTCGAGGCGTCGGGCAGCCTCTTCGCCGATTCGACGCTGTCGGTCAGCACGCGGATCGCCTGCTCCCCCGCCGCGCTCAGCACTTTGCGAGCGTAGTACCCCTCGGCCTCGTTGATGAATTGCTCTCGCTGCTCCAACGAGTCGGCCACCTGCCGATACGCCGGCACGACCTGCTGCGGCGGATGAATGTCGAGCAGGCTGAGGTCGAGTACCTCGACCCCGATGTCGTAGGACGTCATCAACTCGCGGATGCGAACCAAGCAGCGTGCCTCGATCTCGCGCCGTCGATTCGTCAGCAGCGCATCGAGCGACTCGGTCGCCGCGACTTCACGAAGCACGCTCTCGGTCACAGCTCTCAGCGTCTCGCTCGGCCGTGACGCGGCGAATGCGAACCGCCGCAGATCGCCGATGCGAAATTGGATCTCGCCGGTCATCTCGATCGGAACTTCCTCGCCGGTCAGCGTGAATGATTCGGGAGCGACCGGCTCGTAGTCGGTGTCGGCGTGCTCGCTCATCCATTCGACCGGAGCACGGAATACCCCGTCGCTCTTCAGCGGCGTCGGAGCCGAACGAAATCCAATCTGAACCGCGCGGACTTCACCCACTCGTTCGCGACGAACCGTTTCCAAGCCGCTCGGCCAACGCCAGTGCCACCCGGCCGAGAGGGTCGTCTCGTATCGGCCGAGTCGCGTGACGACGGCTTGCTCGTCTTCGCTCAACAAAAGAATCCCCGAACAACACCACCACACACCGAGCACCGCCGTCGCTGTTCTCAGCAACGTCGGCCAGTGATCGAGAAATCCAAACACGAGCTTCGTCGGCGAGAGTTTTTCGACCAGCCATTCGGCCATGCTCGCCGCGCCGTTCGACAACCGGCCTAGCCGTGTCTCGTGCCAACGTTCAAACCACAGCAATCGCATCGCATTGAGCATCACCGCCAGCGACGAGATTTCATGGAACACTGCTGCCACCGCCGGATTGATCCAGCCGAGACTCCCCAACACCATCCCCGCCGCGTTCATCCCGAACGCAAACACGAAGATGCTCTGCCGAATGACAAGCACCAACTGCCGAGACAACCGCAGCAACCCCGGCAACGGCCGCAACGGATCGCCCATGAGAACCAGATCACCCGCCTCCGCCGCGAGATCGCTGCCGACTCCGCCAAGTGCGAGTCCCACTGTCGCCGTCGCCAGCGCGGGAGCATCGTTCACGCCGTCGCCAACCATCGCCACCTTGTGGCCAGCCGCGATCAAGTCTTCGATCCGTTTGGCTTTGTCCGCCGGCAGCAGCTCCGCCTGGACGTTGTCGATGCCAAGTTGCTCGGCGATCCGAACCGCCGCCTCGCGGCGATCGCCGGTGAGCATCGCGAACTGCCGGACCCCCGCCTCGCGCAGTTCGGTGAGGACGACTGCCGTCTCCGCCCGCGCCGTATCTCGCAATCCGATCGCACCGAGCAGTGTTTGCTCCAGCGCGACCAGCAGCACTGACTGGCCTTGTTGCTCCAGTTCGCCGATCCGCTGCTCGAACTCGGCGGAAATCTCGACCTGTTGTTCGGCCATCAGCCGTCGATTGCCGACCGTGATCTGAGATTTGAGATTTGAAATCTGAGATTTCAAATTCGACCAAGCACCGAGTTGTTCGTCGCGCACGGACGCGACGACGCCCGCCCCCGGATGCGCCGTCAGATCGTCGGCCCCGGTGAAGACGCAGTGTCTCGCCTCGGCCTCGCGAACGAGCACACGAGCAATCGGATGCTCGCTCCGTTTCTCGGCAATCGCCGCGAGTCTCAGCAGGTCGGTCTCGTCGTGGGGCACGTTTTCAACGTGCCCGGTTTCTCCGGGCGGGCACGTTGAAAACGTGCCCCACGTCACAATGTCCCCGACTGCCAACTCGCCGCGCGTCAGCGTGCCGGTCGTGTCGAAGACGATCGTGTCGATCGAGGCCAAGCGTTCGAGTGCGACTGAGCCTTTCACGACCACACCCGCTCGTGCGAGCCACGCCATCGCGGCCATCACGGCGCTCGGCGTTGCGAGGATCAACGGGCACGGACAGGCGACGACCAGCACGCTCAAAGCGGGCAGATAACCGGCGGACCACGAACCGCTCGCGATGCGCCAGCCGATCATGGTCAACGCGGCGACACCCAGCACGACCGGCAGAAACCAGCGAGCCAGCCGATCCGCCGTCCGTTCCAGTGATGCTTTTCGCTGCGTCGCTTGGCCGACCAACTCGACGATCTGCGCGAGCGTCGTCTGCTCGCCGACTTGCGTGGCCGTGATCTGCAACGCTCCGAATTGATTCAGCGTTCCAGCAAAGACGTGATCGCCGATGGCTTTGTCGGCCGGGATGCTTTCGCCGGTCAGCGCACTCTGATCGACCGCCGATTGCCCGGCCGCGACGAGGCCGTCCACCGGAATTCGTTCGCCGGGCCGAACGACGACCGAATCGCCAACGATGACTTGTTCGAGCGGGACTTCCTGTTCGTCATCACCGACGAGCACTCGCGCCGTGCGCGGACACAACTGAAAGATGCGGCGGATCGCTCGCTGCGCACGATCGACGGTGTAGCCCTCGATACTCTCGCCGCACAGCGCGACGAAGACGACCAACGCGGCGGTCGTGTGCTCGCCGAGCACAATCGCCGCCAGACAGGCAATCGTCAGCGCGAGGTCCGCACCGACTCGGCCCGACAGCAAGCCGTCGAGCGTCTGATACAAAATCCTCGCGCCGCCAAGCACCGCCGCCAGCAAGGCCAAACGAAACCCGAACAACGATTGAGTCGCCAGCAGCTTCGATTGCCAATCGGCATTCGGAGCGACCGTCGGCGAAGTTCCGGGCGTGCCCCAGACGATTCCCAGCGCAACATCGGCCAGCAGCAACAATCCGACCGCCGCCGTCAGCAGATAAATCGGGGCCGAGCGGTAATGAAAATTCTCCACGCGAGAGCCGGAGTTGCTTCCGGCTTCGGGCAAGAATTCGCGTGGCGATTCAGGCGCGTAGTGCATCGCGGCCGACTGACTTAAACGATTGGGATCGCCACCGTGCGGAAAACTTGTAGGTTGGGACTCTGTCCCGACCGGTCGGGACAGAGTCCCAACCTACGTCGCGGCATCCTACTGGTCGCGAACACCGCTTCACAGTTCCGACTCGGCAGCGGCCATGATCAATAGCGAGCACAACCCGCGCGATCGGCACAATCAGTAGCTCGATCTCTCCCAGTCGAGCATCCTGCGGGAAAATGCTCGACTCGGAGAGATCGAGCTACGTTTTGAAACAGCTTCTACGAATTCCAACGCCCCGGAGCGGCAGTTCGGTCATCGCTGTCGAGAAACGCCTGCAACACTAGTTGAGCGGCGACCTTGTCGAGCCGCGACTTTTGCTTCTTGCGGCTGACCTCCGCTTGTTGCAGATACAGCTCGGCCATCGCCGACGAGTACCGCTCATCCCAGAAGACGACCGGCAGGTCGCAGGCGTTTCCGGCCCACTCGCCGAAGGCCCGCGCCTCGCGAGCTTTCGTCCCTTCGTCACCGCTCATGTGAACCGGCAGGCCGACGACCAGGCCGACCGCTTGGTACTCGGTCGCGATCTTCTTGAGAAACGCCGCATCTTCGGTCGGATTGCGTCGCGTGTAATTTTCCAGCGGCGACGCAATCGTCTGATCGGGGGTCGAGACCGCGACGCCGATCCGCTTCGTGCCATAGTCCAAACCGAGCAGTGTGCCGCGAGTCGGGACAGAGGCGTTATCAGTCACGATGCCGAGTTCCAAGGCTTGCTCAATTCACGAAAGTGGCGAGACTGCGGCAGACTAACCCGAAGCGCCAGCGAGGGCGAGCGCTTCACAGACGACCGGACTCAGACCCGTTGGAAGCGTTCGCCCTCGCTGGCGCGTCGGGTTAGTGTCGCGACGGCTTCTATCAATCCGATTGGCGAATCTCCATGCCCGAATTTGCGAGTGAATACGACGTCGTGGTCATCGGCACCGGCCCCGGCGGTGAGGGAGCCGCCATGCAGGCGATCAAGAACGGACGCTCGGTCGCCGTCATTGAGCGAGAGCTGGCGGTCGGCGGCAACTGCACGCATCGCGGCACGATCCCCAGCAAGACGCTGCGCCACGCGATCTTTCAGATGGCCGAGGTCAACAGCAACGTCCTGTTCCGCGAGCACGGCATCACCGCCAGCTTCCTGATCCCGGACCTGCGTCGCCGAGCCAAGTCGGTCATCGAGCAACAAGTCAAAATGCGGACGACGTTCTACGACCGCAACGACATCCCGATCGTGCATGGCGACGCGCACTTCCTCGACCCGCACACGGTCGAAGCGGTCGAGGCCGACGGTTCGCGCTGCGTCGTGCGCGGCAAGTCGTTCGTGATCGCGACCGGAGCGAGGCCCTATCACCCGCCGGAGGTCGATTTCAATCATCCGCGTATCTTCGACAGCGACACGATCCTCAAGGTCGATCTGCATGTGAAGTCGATCACGATTTACGGAGCGGGGATCATCGGCTGCGAATACGCCTCGATGTTCCGCAACCTGGAAATCAAGGTGAACCTGATCAACACACGCGACCGGCTGCTGGAGTTCCTCGACGAAGAGATCGTGGACGCTCTGAGTTATCACCTCCGCGAGCGAGGCGTCATCATCCGTCACCGCGAGGAGTACGACCGTGTCGAGCCGTGCGACGACGGCGCGATCCTGCACCTCAAGTCGGGCAAGCAACTGAAAACCGACGTGCTGCTGTGGGCGGCCGGCCGCACAGGCAACTCGGATGGACTCGGCCTGGAAGCGATCGGCATTCAGCCCGATTCGCGCGGCAACATTCCGGTCAACGAACACATGCAGACGGCCGTGCCGCACATTTACGCGGTCGGCGACGTCATCGGCCCGCCGGCTCTGGCGAGCGCGGCGTACAACCAAGGCCGCTACGCCGCCACAAAAATCATCGGCGAGGAATCGGCTCCCACGCCCTCGCTCGACATCCCAACTGGCATCTTCACCAGCCCGGAAATCAGCTCGCTCGGCAAGACCGAGCGGGAATTGACGGAAGCCAAAGTCCCCTACGAAGTCGGTCACGCGCACTTCAAGAGCATTGCCCGCGCGCAGATCACCGGCCAAACGGTCGGGATGCTCAAGATCCTCTTCCACCGCGAGACGTTGGAGGTGCTCGGCATTCACTGCTTCGGAGCCAACGCCAGCGAGATCATCCACATCGGCCAAGCGATCATGGCACAGCCGATGCCGCACAACTCGCTGATGTATTTCATCAACACGACCTTCAACTACCCGACAATGGCCGAGGCATACCGCGTCGCGGCGCTGAATGGCTACAACCGACTGTTTTGATTTTCGATTTTTGATTTTGGATTTTCGATTTTTGCCAAATCAAAAATCCAAAATCGAAAATAAGGAAAGACCTTCATGCCCCAACGGATTCTGAGCATCTCTGGTCTACGAGGCGTCATCGGCGACGGACTCGATCCGCAGTTCCTGACCGAGTTCGCGATGGCGGTCGGCACAATGGCCGAAGGCGGCACGGTTGTGTTGTCTCGCGACGGCCGATCAACCGGCGAGATGGTGAAACACGCGGTCGTCGCCGGATTGCTGGCGACTGGTTGCAAGGTGCTTGATGCCGGCATCGCGACGACGCCGACCTGCGGAGTGCTCGTGCGGCATCACAACGCGGCCGGCGGTTTGCAGATCACCGCCAGCCACAATCCGATTCAATGGAACGGACTCAAACCGTTCTCGCGCGCCGGGGCGGTGTTGAACGCGACTCAGGGCGAAGACCTGCTCCGCATCCTCAACGGCAAGTCGTTCAAGCTGGTCGGCTGGGAGAAGCTCGGCACAATCGAAGTGCTCGACAACGCTGCGGCTCCGCATATCGAGCGAGTCCTCTCGCTGGTTGATGTCGCGGCGATTCGGAGTCGGCGATTCAAAGTGGTGCTCGACTGCAATCACGGTTCCGGGGGAGTCGCGACGCCGCAGTTGCTCGCCGCGCTTGGCTGCGAGGTGACCGTGCTTGGTGGCACACCCGACGGGCGCTTCGAGCACGTCCCCGAACCGATCGCGGAGAATCTCACCGGATTGTGCGACGCGGTGAAGCAGCTCAAAGCCGCTGTCGGATTCGCGCAAGACCCGGACGCCGACCGTCTCGCGATTGTTGATGAGACCGGCCGGTACATCGGCGAGGAATTGACGCTCGCGCTGTGTGCCGATTTCGTGCTGGCGACTCGCAAAGGCCCGTTCGTCGTCAACGGCTCGACCAGCCGAGTCACCGCCGATGTCGCGGCCAAGCACGGCTGCCCGTTCTTCCGTTCGCACGTCGGTGAAGCGAACGTCGTCACCAAAATGAACGAAGTCGGAGCGGTCCTCGGCGGCGAAGGAAACGGCGGAGTCATCGACCCGCAAGTCGGCTTCGTCCGCGACAGCTTCGCGTCGATGGCATATGTCCTGAATGGGTTGGCGAATGGAAGACCGGTGGATGGCGAAATTGTAGCAGGCACACTCCGTGTGCCGTCGATCGGGGCAGACGGCACACGGAGTGTGCCTGCTACTAATCGCGCGACGCTTTCGGCCTGGGCCGACTCGCTACCGCAGTACACGATCGTCAAAGACAAACTCGAATGCCCGCGCGAGCGAGTCGGTGCGGCATGTGCCGCACTGCGCTCCGAGTTCGGTGCCGCGACCGCTCAAGAGGGAGACGGCTTGCGGCTCGACTGGCCCGACCGCTGGGTACAGGTTCGGGCGAGCAACACCGAGCCGATCATCCGCATCATCGCCGAAGCCCCAACAGGCAACACCGCGCGTGGACTGTGTGCGCGAGCGGTCGCGATCGTCCAACAAGCTGTGAGGTAGTCACATGGAGATCACCGGCCACACGATTCTGATTTCCGGCGGCAGTTCCGGCCTGGGAGCCGCCTGCGTCCGTCGATTGGTCAGCCGAGGTGCGAATGTCGTGATTGCCGATCTGTCCGAAGCGGGCAAGACACTGGCCGAGTCACTTGGATCACAAGCCGCATTCGCTCCGACCGACGTCACGTCCGAAGTCGATGTGCAACGAGCAATCGCGCTCGCCGTGCAACAATTCGGCGGACTGCACGGAGCCGTCGCGTGTGCCGGGATTCTGCAAGCCGAACGAGTCGTCGGCCGCGACGGAGCCGCATCGCTTGCGGCGTTTCAGCGAGTCATCAACGTGAACCTCATCGGCACGTTCAATGTCGTACGACTAGCGGCGGAGGCGATCTCGAAGCTGTCACCTGGCCCCGACGGCGAACGTGGCGTGATTGTGATGACGTCGTCTGTCGCGGCCGAAGAAGGACAGATCGGCCAAGCGGCGTATTCGGCTTCGAAGGGGGGCGTCGCGTCGATGACGTTGCCGCTGGCTCGCGACTTGTCCCGCTATGGCATCCGCGTCGTCAGTATCGCTCCCGGAGTGTTCGAGACACCGATGATGGCCTCCGCCCCGGAAGCGGTTCGTAAATCGCTGGCCGAGCAGATTCCATTTCCGCAACGACTCGGCCAGCCGGACGAATTCGCCGCGCTGGTCCAACATGCGTTCGAAAACGTGATGCTCAACGGCACCGTTTTGCGCATCGACGGAGCGATGCGGATGGGGCCTCGGTGAAAAATCTTTCGTACCGAATGACCTGCCGACCAGAGGCAATCGTTCGGCGGTCAGCTACTCCACCGGTTTATCGAGCTGTCGATCACGGTAGCACCGCAAACAACGCTTTTTGAACGTCTGGCCTAAATAGAACCTCGATGCACCGGATCTCATCGTCCACAAGATCGAGAATGATCATCCCTTCGTGAGATTCTACGACAAAGTTTGAGTGCCCTCTCCCATAGGCACCCGTTGGTTTTGCAGCGGTGTAGAAGGTCGCACAGAAGTCATCCCCGCAACGACAACGATCCACGAGTGGCAACGTCGCAACCTGTGCGGCCAAGTCGGATCGTCCTTGGTGGCGCAACGACTCTTCCAACTCGGCCGTGAAGGTCGGCAGTGCATGTGCAATTGAGAGTTCACTCATCTTCGACAGTCCAACAATTAGCAGAAGGATTCGGAATTAGAGGCCAGTTCCGGCGGCTCGCAACTGCCCGTCGTCGTTGTTGTTCAGGGCCTTCAGCTCGTCGTCGACTCGCCGGGCTGACATCGACAAGAAATAACTCGCCGTTTTCACGCGACGATCCAACTCGTCGGACGGCAGTCGAGAGTCGGTCATCTCGGAATCAATCCGGCTGAGCACACAGGCCGACGCGAACAACTCCATCGCGGTCCAGGCGAGACGCTCGTGATCGAGTTGCCGTTCAACGACCTCTTCGCGATGCCGGAACAACGTGCTTTGCGCAGCGAGTCCAAGCCGATGAATGCGGCGACCGAGTTCATCAGCGGCCGGACGCAGCAACGCCGAACGTACCGAAATCGCTGGCGATTGCAGGCGATACGCGACCTGATCTGAGACAAAGCGACCGATGATTCCCAAGCCGCTCCACGGACGCTTCGCGGCATCAGCCACACTCTTCAATCGCAGGCCCGGACCACGCAGGCCGGTCAGGGCGATGAACGACGTGAGCACTTCGTTCGCCCCTTCGCCGATCTGGTTGATGCGGGCATCGCGCAGCATTCGCTCCAGAGGCCGGTCGGTGAAGTAGGCGGCTCCGCCGTGAATCTGGAAGGCGTCGTTGACCATCGTCCACAGGACTTCGGTGCTGTAGACCTTCAGCATCGCGGTTTCAAGCATGTAGTCCTCCAGGCCCCGGTCGATCAGGCTGGCGGTGATGGTCGTCATCGCTTCCATCGCGTAGGTCCAAGCGGCCATGCGAGCGAGCTTTTTCTGCACGAGTTCAAACTCTCCGAGCGTCCGTCCGAACTGCCGCCGTGTGCGAGCGTGTTCGGTTGCCAGCCGCAAACAGGTCTTCGCCGTGCCGGTGCAGCAAGCTCCGAAGGTCGTGCGGCCAAAGTCGAGCACCGTCAGCGCGACCTTCAAGCCTTTGCCGAGCGGTCCCAGAATGTTCGCGGCGGGAACACGCATGTTCTCGAACGCCAGCCGAGCGGTCGCGGTCCCGCGAATGCCGACCTTCGGCATCCGCGCTTCCACGACTTTGAAACCCGGCATGTCGGGAGTGACGAGAAACGCCGTGACCGATGTCCCACCTCGTCCTGCGTTCGGTGTGCGCGCCATCACGGTCAGCACGTCGGCAATTGCGCCGTTGGTGATGTATCGCTTCTCGCCATTGAGCACGAAGCCTCCGTCGCTGGTCGGTGTCGCGGAGGTCTGCACGTTCGCTGCATCCGACCCAGCCTCCGGTTCGGTCAGCGCGAACGCCGCGAGCTTCTGAGCACTGACGAGTTCGGGGAGCCAGCGTTGCTTCTGCTCGTCGGTGCCGAACAGCAGCAGCGCGCGGATGCCGATCGAGTGATGCGCGTTGACGAAGATCGACGTCGCGCTGCACCGGCCACCGATCTCTTCCAGGACTTTGCAGTACGCCATCTGCGAGAAGCCGCGACCGCCGACGTCTGCCGGTGCCGTCATTCCCAGCACACCCAGCCGCGCGAGGCCGTCGATCACCTTGCGCGGGATGTCTGCCTCGCGGTCGATCCGTTCCGGATCGAGATGCTCGTCACAGAACTGCGTCAGCTCCGACAACGACTGATCGACTCGCGATTGCTCGGCATCGGAAAGTCGCGGGTACGGAAAGATCCAATCGGCGACGAACTGGCCCCAGAACAACCCCTTGCCGATGCCAAGCCGCTCTGGCACCGAGGCGAGCAACTCCTCGGCCTGCTTCATTTGCTGCTCGCGCTGCTGGCGGAATTCGCTTGTGTTCATGGTGTCGTCCTTGTTGATCGAGTCCAACTCGGAGGTCGTTTCTCTAAAAACGCCGCCGCTCCTTCGCGAGCTTCCTCGCTGCGGCGGGCCTGCAAGTGCGACGCAATGAATTCCTCAACTCGCTCGTCCGCTTCGACTTTCGCGTGCAGATTGAGCAGTCGTTTCGTCTGCCGGACCGATTCCGGGCCACCTAGGAGAATCGTCCGCGCGAGCCGTTGAGCCTCGTCGAGCACTTGCTCGGCCGGCACCACGCGCTGCACAAGTCCGATCTCGCGTGCTTGCGTCGCCGAGATTGTCTCGCCGAGCAAAAACAATTCGCGCACATCGCCGTCTCGCAACTTGCCGCACAGCACGGTTGAGACCAACGCCGGCACCAGCCCGCGTCGCACTTCCGGGAATCCGATCTTCAGGTCATCCGTTGCGACCGCCAGATCGCATGCCGCCATCACACCGGCTCCCCCCGCGATCGCGCCGCCGTGCGCCGCACAAATCGAGATCAACGACGTCTCGCGAATGGTGCTCAGCGTTCGCTTCACCCAATCCGCCGATGAGTCGATCAATTGCGGGTCCGCCGCCTCCTGCAAATCCAGCCCCGCACAGAATGCCGTCCCGGCACCGCGCAGGATCACCACACGCTCGCGTGGGTCCGCGGCCAAACTTTGGACCGCTTCGCACAACTCCCGCATCAGCGAGATGCTCAGCGCGTTTCGCCGTTCCGGCCGATTGAACGTGACGATCGAAACGCCCGGCTCCAGCGGTTCGACAAGAACGAGCGGCGTGGTCATTTCTGATCTCCCCAGGGCATCTCCAACAACGCTTGGCCGAGCGCCTTGCCTTGAGCATCGACTCGCAATGGCCGAGACAAGATGCCCTTCACGACAAAATTGAGTGCGTGCAGGTTCGGCAACTCGTAGCGGGTGACTTCGGTCACTCCCATCGAGGCGAAGAATTCACCGACGCGCTCGGCGGTCAAATGAGCGAGCAGAAGTTCGTAGTTGTCCGGCGAGCGAGCCACGACACCGATGTTGGCTCCCGTCCCCTTGTCGCCGCTGCGAGCGTACGCGAGATCGCCAAGTCGTTTCGGCGTGTTGGAATCAGGCGAGCCGGGGTGCGTCAGCCCCCGGACAATTCCGTTCAACAACCTCGACTCATTTCCTGACTTGTCCGGGGGCTGACGCCCCCCGGCTCGCCGAACGGCGGGATCGGCTCGCGAACCGGTCGCCTCCGAAACCAACTCGACTAGCGCGTGGACGAGATCGCGCTCGATCAGACAGGGCCAATATCGAAACACCGGATGCGGATGCGGACGGCCCTCGGCGTAGCCGGTCGTCCCTTGCGGGCCGGCGGTGACCAGCGGCATCAGTTCGCGAGCGAAGCATTCGACGGCGGCTCGGTCGTCCGCTTCGACGGCGATTCGCAGGACTGTTTCCATGAACTGCGATTCGTCGATGCGGCTTGGCACGGCGGGAACGCTCGCCCCCGTGCCGAGACACTCGATGAACGAATCGCGCAGTTCGAACCCGGCGTTGCGAACGCGTTGCAGCACGATCTCGCCGGCGCGGCGAGCTTTCGTGACGGCGTTGCGTCCGAAGATCGTCAGCGTGCCGGCCGCGCGGAAGCCGTCTCGATACGTTGCGCTGACCTTCAACGTTTCCGGTGCCGGTCGCCCCCGAGCACCGATGACTCGCACGCGATCGTTGCCCAAGTCTTCGACGGTCAGCGATTGAAATGAGACGCTGACATCCGGGCTGAGATACTCGTCCGGGTTGCCGATCTCGTAGACGAGCTGCTCCTTCACCGTTCGCTCATCGACACAGCCGCCGGTGTCCGCCGGTTTGGTGACGATGCACGAGCCATCGTCCGCCACTTCGACGATCGGGAAACTGAGTTCCGCCGAGTCCGGCATCTCCAGCCAATTGGTCGAAATCCCGCCGGTAACTTGCACACCGCATTCGATCAAGTGCCCGGCGACGGTTGCTCCCGCCAGCCGATCCCAATCCGTCAGCGACCAACCGAAGTGATGCACACACGGAGCGACCGTCAGCGACGGGTCGGCAATGCGGCCGGTGATGACGATGTCCGCTCCAAGTCGCAGTGCCTCGACGATCGGAGCCGCTCCGACGTAGGCATTCGCCGTGACGAGCCGGTCTCGCACCGATGCGAGCGGCTGACCAGAATCGAGGTTGGCGAATGGTGAAGTGCGGTCTTGCTTTTCTCCCTCTCCCTTTGGGAGAGGGT
>SYJG01000077.1 GCA_005798445.1 Planctomyces sp. | reverse complement strand
GTACTCGCCGGAGTTCACCTTGAAGCCGCAGAAGTAAGTGAATGCCGAGTACAGCAGTCCCGGCGAATGCGGGAAGTGCATCTCGTGCGTCAACCGCAGGCGGTTCCCCTCGCCGACACCGATGCTGGCGGTCGCCCACTCGCCGACACCGTCCACGGTCAGCACGGCGGCTCGCTCGAACGGTGATGGAAAGAACGCGCTGGCGGCGTGCGACTCGTGATGCTCGGTGAAGACGAATCGCTTCGTGTAGCCGGGGAGTTCACGACGCATCGTGCGCGGCAGGTACAGCTTGTCCTTCAGCCACACCGGCATCGACTTGACAAAGCTGCCGAACCCGCGCGGCGCGAAGCCGAGATACGTCTCCAGCAGCCGATCAAACTTCAGCAGCGGCTTGTCGTAGAACGCGACGAAGTCGAGCCTGTCCGGCCTGAGGCCCGCTTCGCTCAGACAGTATTCGACAGCCAGCTTTGGAAATCGCTCGTCGTGCTTCTTGCGCGAGAAGCGTTCCTCCTGCGCGGCAGCCACGATGTCTCCATCGACCACGAGACACGCGGCTGAGTCGTGATAAAACGCGGAGAGGCCGAGGATGCTGGTCATAGGGGCGGTAATGTAGCGAAGTGCGACTTAGTCGGGAGGGCGAGGCTCCTGCCGAGCCGGTGCTTGAATCACGCGTGCTCTCCGACCCGGCTCGGCAGGAGCCTCGCCCTCCCCCAATGAGCGCGGCCTTTTTGTTGAAGTCCGGATGAGTGGCTCGGCTCGTGGCTGACTCCTAAGATTCGCCGCTCATTCCAACCAATCCCTTCCAATTGGAGGTGGTGAAACATGCTCAAGCTCACCCGATTTCCTCTCACCTTGCTCGCCTTGATTTTTGTGGTCGGCTCGACGTTCGCGCAGGATGACGGCAAAAAGCCGATCCCCGCGACCACCACGCCGACGAATCAGCCGCGAGACCCACTCTTGCTCCCCCAGCACGATGAGGCGCGAAACGACGCCGAACAAGCCTATCGCCGCAGCGATCACAAAAAGGTGATCGAACTGATGTCGGGAGTGCTCACGCAAAACTCCAAAGACCATGTCGCGCTGTATCTGCGGGGAAGTTCTCGGATCGACCTGGGTGCGGCGACTGGCGAAGTAGCGATGGTCCGAGCCGGCATCTCCGACGCGCGCGAGTCCATCACCGTCAAGCAGAAGGACAACTTCAACTACTACCTGCCGTATCTCAAAGGTATGACGAACCTGTCGATGCTGGAAAACAAGCGCGCCCACGCCGAAGTGGCTGTCAGCTTCGCCACGCAATTGCTCTCGGAACAGAGTCTCAAAGGGGAAGAGCGTTCCAACACGCACTATCAACGAGCGTTGGCTTACACGGCCCTTCAAGAAAACGCCAAGGCCATCGGTGACTATCAACAGGCGATCCGGATCACTCCCAATCATTTGGGCGCTCGGGTCGATTTGGGGGGCGCGTTCGCCGCCGCCGGCCAGAACGCCGCTGCGATGAATGCCTACAACGACGCGGTCAAAGCGTTTCCGAATCTGCCGCTGGTTTACAACAACCGTGGTTTCTTCCAGCAGTCCATCGGCAAAGCGGATGAAGCCATTTTGGACTTCACCAAGGCGTTGGAGTTGGACCCGAATTTTCTGGAAGCGATCGCCAATCGCGGCTTCGTGCAAATGAACAAGGGCGAATACGAGGCCGCCGAGAACGATTTCACTCAATCGCTGACGCTCAACGCCGCGCAGCCGAGTGTTCTCGGGCTACGGGCCGGCAGCAAGCTGTTGCGTGGCGACATCGAGGGCGCGATTGCGGACTACAACGATGTCCTGAAATGGGACAGCAAGAACAGCTACGGCCACGCGGAACTCGGCTTTGCGTTGTTCTTCTCTGGTAAGACCCAAGAAGCCTTGGCCGAATTCGACAAGGCGGTCGAGATCGACCCAAAGTTGCGGTTCCTGCGGCCGTGGCAGTACCTGACGATGCTGGCTCTGAACCAGAAGCCACAGGCGGATGCGAAGTTTGCGGCGGACCTGGCGATCCCGCAGGCGAAACGGGAATGGCCGGATCAACTGCTGATTTACCTCGCCGACAAGCAGTCCGAACAAGATCTGCGCAAGTCGATCAACAAGGATCCGAAAGCGGCCGACCCACAGACCTGTGAAGCCGAGTTCTTCATCGGCCAACGCAAGTTCATCGTCGGCCAAAAGGACGCGGCGAACGTTCACTTCGCGGCAGCGCTCAAGTCCAAGTCGACGCAGTTGTCGGCCTACCGCGGCGCGAAACTGGCTGTGAAGTAGTTCCGCTTGAGTGTTCGTTGTAGCCCGACCCCTTGTGGGTCGGTCGATTCACGTTTCGAGACAATCCTTCAGGCCACAAGGGCCTGGGCTACAGATTTCCGTGGAAAGCTCTTGAACGGAGACCCTCTTGATCCTCACCGACAACGATCTCATTCTTGTCACCGGAGCCACCGGCCTGGTTGGCAGTCATGTCGCCGAGCACGCTCGGAAGCGGGGCTTCAAAGTCCGTGCGGTTGTTCGCCAGCCAAATCCGTCTTCTGATCTCGCGAACTGGGGTGTCGAGCTGGTCGCGGGGGACATGACCAATCGCGACTCGTTGGTGAGTGCGGCGAAAGGGGCAACGGTCATCGTTCACTGCGCGGCGAAGGTCGGCGATTGGGGACCGACCGATGAGTACCGCACCGTCAATGTTGACGGTCTGCGCTCCTTGTTGGATGCCGCCGAGTCGAGCGGTTCGTTGAAGCGGTTCGTTCACATCAGTTCGCTCGGGGTGTATCCCGCCTGCGACCACTACGGCACGGATGAGTTCACGCCGGTCAGCACGACGGGCATCGACGGTTACACGCTGACGAAGGTGGAAGCGGAAAACCTCGTGCGCGACCACATTCGCGATCGGCAACTGCCGGCTGTGATCTTGCGTCCGGGATTCATCTATGGCCCGCGCGATCGCACGATCCTGCCAAAGGTGCTGGCACGCATCAAAGGGGGTGGCTTCAAGTTTCTCGGCAGCGGCCAGCAACTGCTCAACAACACCTACGTTGGCAATCTGGTCTCGGCAATCTTCTTGGCGATTGAAAAGGACGACGTCGTCGGCGAGCTGTTCAACATCACCGACAATCGCTTGGTCTCGCGCCGCGAGTTCATCGGCACGATTTGCGAGGCGGCCGGCCTGACGACTCCGACGAAGAATGTTCCGCTGCCCGTCGCCAAGGCCCTGGCGAATGCGATGGAAGCGGTCTATCGGATGCTCGGCAAAAAAGAGGCTCCGCTGCTGTCGAGCGCGCGAATCAAATTCCTCGGATTGAATCTGGACTACAGCATCGACAAGGCCCGGCGACTGCTCGGGTACGATCCTCCGGCCGACTTCACCGAGGCGATGCGGACGACGATTGCGTGGTCTCGCGAAGCCGGATTGGTCGGATGAATCCGCCGCCACACATTCGCGTCGGCAATTGTTTGCGAGTTCACGGCGCTTGAGGGAGCGAGTCGGATTCGATTCCCGGAACTGAGGCGGAAGCGCGCGGAGCGTCGCTGGAGCGCAAAACAGAGTCTTCGGGCCGCGGCATTGCGAAACCAGAGAACTCGAACCGCGCCGCGACGAGGCCGTCGATGTTGAGTTGCGATTCGTCGATGGACATTCGACGGCCAGTCGACGGGTCAATGCGAGTGATCACGTCGATGTCGGGTGGGACAAGAATCCCCTCTAATTGCCATTCGATCGCTGATTTCCAATTGGAGGGAAGCCGCCCAGTCATCCAGGCGATCAACGCCGGACGAGTCTCCTCAGACGCCGAACGATTCAAGTCGAAGACGCAATTTGTGGCGGACAAGGTCAGTCGACTGAGTGACGTGCTCTCTGGAGTTGTCCAGCAGCGCAGCAGGGGGCCAGTGCCGCGCAGAGTGACACGCCGCAGTTCACAGATCCAATCGGTGGCACCGGGGTCACTCAGTTGGACGCAGTCACCGTGACCGACTTTCAGCACGTTTTCGGCCACGAATCGGTTGGGCGGAGAATTCAGGTACACGCCCGGTGTCGTTCCGAAGAACACGACTTTCCGCAGGACAACCTGTGTCTCACGGCGCGATTGGGATTCATGTGGTCGCCACGCGAGTGGGGCCCCACGACGGCGAGTCTGAGTCGAGTCGTCTTCGATTTGATCGAAGCGACTTTCGTGGATTTCCAATTGTTGGCAGTCGGCGATCAACATTGAGGACGAAGGATCGTTGGCGGACGGCTGCCGTGTGAAACGCACATGACTCAATTGAATGCGTTCGGCCCACAAAGACAGCGCGCGATCGGCGATGACGATCTCCGCCGGATGCGACGGATTGCCGACGATTTGCAAGCTGCCGCTGCCAGCGATGTCCTCGGCCAGATAACGCCCGTTCGGAGCCAGCTCGATGCGACCGGACGCATCCGGTGCCGGCAACGGCTGTGGTACGCGGGTGAGAGTCGGTGATTCCTCGACCGGTTGGCGATGCGTCTCGCGAGTGCTGATTTCGGCGCGCGGTCGCGTCAACGAGAGCACGAAATTGCGTGCCCCTTGATCGAGCAGTGACAACGCGGCTCCCGACATCACGAAGATTGCAGCGACCGTCAACGGCCAGCGTGAGTTCGATTCCGTCGGCGGCTTGCGCGGCGTCGAACGATCGAACTCGCCGCGAAAGCTGGCGAGCCGACGTCGTCCGCTGCAAGTCGGTCGGCCGAAGTCACTCGCCGCCTCACCCAGCGAACGCGGGCGGGCGGCAGGATTCGTGGCCGTCCAACGGAGCAGCGTCTTGGCCAGCCATTCGGGAGCATCGGGAACCCACTCGCGCACATCGACGATGGTTTGTGTTTGATGAGCCGCGACCTTGGCCAGCGGGTCTCCCGCAGCGAACGGCGGACGTCCCGCGAGCAACTGCCACAACAAGCAACCCAGTGCGTACAGGTCGCTCGAACTGGATGGCGGCAGGCCGGCGGAGATCCGTTCGGGGGCCAACCCGTCGTATCGATCCGCCGAGCGAATCGTGTGAAAGCTGAACTCTGGCCGAAACACGGAGACCAACCCCGCATCGACCAACACCGACTGACCCTGCGGAGTGATGCGGACATTCGTCAGCGAAAGATCGCCATGTACGAGGCCGCGTTTCTCGAGTGCCGTCAGACCATCCAACAATTGCCGACCGATTTCGATGACGATTGACGTTGGGAATCGCCCTCGTCGCACCAGCAACTCGGCCAGGTGCGGACCGCGCACATGTCGGCTGATCGAGACCAAACGCGAGTCACCAACCGACGGCCAATCGACGATTTGGGTCGCCTGCGGCAACACGATCGCCGGATGGGAAAAGTCCGCCCCAGTAACGACTAATTTGGAGAGCAGCTCACTTTGTCGACGGAGTTGTTCCGTTGCTGTCGATGTCAGCTTCAGCACACAAACATCATCTGCGTCGCGTCGTCGAGCCAAAAACGTCTCGGCAGTCGCGGTGCCCCCGAGCCTTTCTAGCAAGAGGCACGGCCCCACTTGCAGGCGATCGCCCTGCGACATTTCCAAGGACTGCCCTTGAAAAGCGGTCAGCCGGCGCGACTGCACAAGGGCGTCGATCCAGATCGAGTCAAACGCCGGCAAGTCGCGCGTCAGCCGCCGGACGTAACCTCGGCAACGCCGCAGATCGCGCGGCGAACAGAGCTTCAGCGTCGAAAGCGTCTTGAGCAGTGAAGTAGACGGAGGCTCCAACACGCGGACTTCCTTTTCCGGGTGAGAGTGACGATGGGCCAAGGTTTATCCCACATCGCCGAAATGCGAACAAGACGGGAGTTTCTATTGCGGATCTGCGATGTCTTGCTCCCTCGCCCTTTGGGCTACACATTTTTTCGAACCCCATGAAAACGTGTCCGGCTGACCTCTGCGTTCTTCGCTTCTCTGCGGTAAAAGCAGAAACTTCCATCGCTTTCACCGCAGAGAAGCGAAGAGTGCAGAGATAACGAAATTGCCGATCATTTTGAGTTGTGTAGATACCAATGCCCTTTGGGAGAGGGGCGGGGTGAGGGACTAAAATTGTGGAAAGTGAGAAACTTGTCATTGAGAGGCTATCCGAGAATCCTGTAGCCCGACCCCTTGTGGGTCGGAGGATTTTGAATGGGCATCAATTCCTCAGGAAAATCAAATCTTCCGACCCACAAGAGGTCGGGCTACAGAAGAATGAACCACTTTTCAGATAGCCTCAGAGTACCTCATGTGGCCTTCGGCCACCTTCTCCCAAGGGGAGAAGGGGTGAATCGGGGCCGTGACTTGCGACTCGCGCTTCGCTGGGTCACTCTTCTCGGACGCAATCTGATCGGAAATCAGCGAGGTGAGTTTTGGGAAGTCTCGTCCAATGGCTGTACAACTTGCCGGGGCTGCGGCTGATTACCAAGCCGTTTACGCGGATGTTGTTGAAGCTGATCGCGATCCCGATCTTCCGCTTTCTGCTGAAGTACTTGCTGCGCGTTGACGTCATCAGCCAGGAGTTGGAGAAAGACCTGTCGCAATGGTTTCGAGCGTCGGTGCTGCTGCTGTTCGCGACGCACAACATGGAGGAAATCCTGTTTCAGACCAAGTGGCACGAACAGGAACTGGACGTGGTGCTGTTTGGATTGCGTCTCTTTCTGGCCATCGGCTGCATCGAAGGAATGCCGGATCAGGAATTGTTCCGATTTATTCATCCTGGTCCGCCCAAGCTGAAGTCGAAGAAATTCTTAGCGGCCTGTCGGGAGATCAGGCAGAACTGGCGGACGTGGCTGTGGGGTGTGGCGAGTGTGCATCTCAGCCGGTCTTCGCCGGTGTTTGCGATCGTCACGGTGTTCAAACTCGGACCGCCGGGTTGGGTGTGCTACGGCTTGGCGGTGACGCAATATCTCATCATCGGTCTGGCGACGTCGCGCGACAAAGCGATCGACGTGGTCACGTCGTTTGATGCCGAGGTCGCCGCGCGGCGGGCCGAATTGGTGTCCGAACTACAAGCTCCCGCTGCGGACGAGACACGTTCATCGTCCACAGCAGAAAATTCGGCCACACATGCGTCGCCTCCGGCCACGAGTTGAGAGATTCGACGGCTTGCCTGCGAGTTCGGTTCGGCAAGAATTCGCGGAACGAACGCTCACAATCGAATCGTCCGATGCTCTCTTCAGTGCGAGCCGCAGCGTTTGCTGGAGAGTGAGGAACCCAATTGACGGAGTTGGACTGCGGGGGTACATCTCCCTTGGCAGTCTTTCGGAACGAGATTGCCCGAACCGCAAGGAAGTGGTCCGAGGAGCGGCACCGCGACAACCCCTCTCGCCCACGAGGTTGGTTCGCGTCCGGTGACGTTCCGATCAAAAAGGAAGAGTGCTGTGAGAGTCACGATTGCTTGGTTCTGCTTGCTCGCGTTTTTGCCCGCTGTTGATGCGGTGGATTCTCGCGCGGAAGAGACGGCGCGAACGACTGTCGCGGAAAGAGCCGATGCCCCCAAAGGCTCGCTGGTCATCATCGGTGGGTCGGAGAGATATCGTGATCGTGAGTTGTGGGACACGGTCGTGGAACTCGCGGGAGGCGACGGAGCGAAGATCGCCGTCTTTCCGACAGCGGCCAGCGGTCAACCCGCCAAGTCTTGCGCGAAGCTCGTGCAAACTTTGAACCGTGCGGGTGCGGAAGCTTTCGTCGTGCCGGTCTCGTGGAACGAAGTTGATCTCGACGTCAAGGATGCCGTCTTCGATCCCGAGTTGGTGGACCGGGTTCGTTCTGCAACGGGAGTTTACTTCATCGGCGGAGCACAAGGTCGAATCGTCGATGCTTTGCTGGACGACGATCGCGAACGAACTCCAATGCTCGATGCGATTTGGGATGTGTACCATCGCGGCGGCGTCATCGCTGGAACCAGCGCTGGTGCAGCAATCATGAGTCATGTGATGTTTCGCGACGCTCCGCCGCCGCTCAAGGTTTTGCAAAACGGCGTCAGCATGGGCGAGGAACTCGATGACGGGTTGGGGTTCCTCGACAAGCGATGGTTCGTCGAACAGCACTGCCTGGTTCGCGGCCGCTTCGCTCGCGCGCTGGTCGCGATGCACTCGCAAGGAATTCCGTTCGGCATCGGCGTCGATGAGAACACGGCACTCGTCGTGAAGCGGGGCTACGAGGCCAGCGTCATCGGCTACAAGGGGGTGCTGATCATGGACATCTCGCAGGCCGAGCGAGATCCGGGCATGGACAGCTTCGCTCTGAAGAACGTGAAGTTGAGTTACTTGGACCGTGGCGACTCGATCGATTTGCGCACGCGCGTCGTGACTCCGGCGGAAGAGAAACTCGATGACATCCTGCTCGATCCCAATGCCGACGACTACGACCCGTACTTCGACCATCGCATGTTCTACACCGACATTCTGGGGAACGCGGCCGTGGCCGATCTGCTCGGACGCCTGATCGACAACCAGGAATCGGAAGCGATCGGCCTGGCGTTCAGCGGGCTTGACGCCAAGAACCAACCGTCCGATGGCTTCGAGTTCCGGTTCTATCGCGGCCCCGACAGCAAAGGTTGGTACACGGAAGAGTTCGGCGGCGAGGACTACACGGTCCTCGATGTTCATCTCGACATTCGTCCGATTCGCATCGCTGGTCCGCTGTACGAGCACCGCATCGCAGCCGAAGAAAAACGCCGCGAAACAACCGAGTCCACGGAAGAGTAGCGCGGGGATTCGGCTACTTTGCTGCCTGACGCGCGGGGATGAATTCCAGCAGGCGAACCAAGCTGAGGTCGCGGTTGTTGAATTTTTCGAGGTTCTTCGTTTCGACAGCGAACACAAACGAAACTTGCTGCCCAGTCGGTGCGGCACAGAGGTGGTAAAACCACGTCATCGGCACGCCATCCGATTCACCATCCACAGTCACTCGAAACAAAAAGCGTTTGTCGGTCGCGTTGCGAGGCTTGAGGGGTTCGGCCTTGGTAATCGACTTCAGTTTCTTGCCGAGACTCTGGCGAATATCTGCTTGAAATTGTTCCTCGGTCGTGTGACTTCCCGAGGCAGCGGCCGGGATCGGCGAGACATTGACTTGCGCGAGCAGGCTGCCATTCTCCATCAACCGCAAGACCGCGACATCGTTGGTCTGATGAAACTGGTGCCAATCGCGGTCGTGATAAAAGCGAGTACCCCACGACTCGAATCGCAGGAACTGCATTTCGGGTGCAGGCTCGACAGGGAGCTCTGCCACCGCTGCATCGCTGAGTAACTTGGCTTCCGAACTTTCTTCCGCCAGCGTGCGTTCGAGAGTGACGTTAGCCGTCACCTCCAGGCCCGGCTTGGCGGCACCGATCGCACGAGTCTCCGTCTGCTTGACACGCGCGCGAGTCATTAGCTTCGCGATGCGATCAAACGTGAACTCGCCCGTAAGTTGCACACTCGTCGGTGCGCCCAACGTTGCACCTTCCGCTGCGCCACTGAATGTAACGCGAGCCGATTTGGGATCGGCTTCTTCCAGCTTGCAGGTGATCTCGCCTTTGGTCATGGCCTCGATGCCGCACAGCATCTGCACCGCCCAGGTCTCTGGTTTCCAAGAGTCTCCGGCCGCAACTTCTTCGCGTGGCAACAGGCTCAAGAGCGACAGGCTGTCGCCCGGCGTACTGATCAAATCGAGTTGCTCGTAGGTCAACGTCGCGGTTGGGCTATAGAGCATTGCCCCTTCGCGGCGTCCATGAGCGACGACCAAGTGCCGCGTTTCTGGAAGCTTCAACGTCGATTTCTTGGGAGCGGTTCCGGCCGGTAAATCTGCCGGAGCGACCTCGGCCTCGTTATTGGCAAACCGATACAGCCGCGCCGTTCGCAACGTCTCGGCATCGCGGCCAGTTCCACTCAGACGCCGTTCAAAAAAGCGATACTGTGCGTCGGCGCTCAGTTTGAGCAAAATCTTCTTGCCGCCTCCGGCTGCCGTTTGAAGCTGCCCGCTGACTTGGACATGGCTCCGCACCAATTTCGGTCGCGAGTCTGCTTCCGGCTCAGCAAGGTCCACTTTCTCAGCGGCGAACACCAACACGTCACACAACGTGGTCGTCAGTATCAGGCATCCCAGCCAATGCATTCTCATCGTTCATTCTCCATCCAGCGGCGAACTGCGGCGCGCGACGATTGTCTCGAACTTAAATTGGCTCATCCTCAGGCAGCTTGATTGTAAGCGTCGCTGTTGTTTGGCGAAAAACCTGTCGCTAGAATCTCTTCCGCTTGGGAAGCGAGATTCGACCGTTCCGGCCTCTGACCGGTGGAATGGTCTCATGATTTCTACACGACCTGTTAGTGTTGCAGTCCGTTCTGGTCCGACTTCGGCGATGCAAGCCAGCGTCTTGGCTCTCAATCGAGCCTACGCTCCGGTTCATGTTGTTTCCGTGCGGCGAGCATTCACATTGCTTTACAAAAGTTTGGCAGAAGTCGTCTCTGTTGAGGACGGCCAATTTCAAACGTTCAACTTTGATGGCTGGCGTGAACTGAGCGACGCCAAATATGCCCTCGAAGAAATCTATGAGTGGGACGACTGGATACGGACCGTCACATTCGCGATACAGGTGCCTCGCGTGATCCGGCTGTTGGACTACGACCGCGTGCCGCGCAACGTGGTCAAGTTCAATCGCCGGAACGTTTTTTTGAGAGACGAAAACCGCTGCCAGTACTGTGGGAAGAAATTCGGCAACAACCATCTCAGCCTGGACCATGTTGTTCCGCGTAGCCGTGGTGGGCCGTCCACCTGGGACAACATTGTCTGCGCCTGCTTGAAGTGCAACGTTCGCAAGGGGGGCCGCACTCCGCAAGAGGCGGGAATGAGACTGTTCCGAGCACCCACCCGACCGGCTCGCAGTCCTACGTTGTCGCACCAACTCAGCTCGCGCAAGTACTCAACCTGGCGAAACTTCCTCGATTGACACGCACTTCTCGATTGATACGCTCCAATCCGTTTCGCGGGCAACTTGCAACTGTCGTCGGAGATCAATTCATGAAGAACCCAAAGGTCGAAACTCGTAACACCGCCGGCTCATCGGCCTCCATCCGATCTGGGTTTACGCTGATCGAATTGCTGGTTGTGATCGCCATCATCGCGATTCTCGCCGCGCTACTGTTGCCAGCCGTGCAACAAGCCCGTGAAGCGGCCCGACGTACCGAATGCGTGAATAGTCTCAAGCAGATGGCCCTTGCTTGTCATAGTTACGAGGGCACTCACAAGTGCTTTCCTTCTGGATTCATTCTCAGCACCAATCCGTCGAGTGCTTTGTCGTTCCAACCGACTCCCATCACGATTCCGCTCGGCCCGCCGGTCAACGGGCAAACACAACAGATCCCATTGGTCGACTGGATCTACTCCGACAGTTGGAGTTGGCAATCGATGATTTTGTCTCAAATGGGACAGACGACCGTCGGCGTGAATTTCAACAAGCCGAAGTTCGACCCAATGAATCCGATGACGGTCACCGATAACATGCTTGCCTGTCAACAGGTGATTGGCAGCTACACTTGCCCGTCCAACTCACAGTCATCCATCCGGCCAGAGGGATATGGCCATTCGAATTACCGAGGCAGCATGGGCACGACGCCTGGTAACGGAATGCTGTTCCAAGACACTCCCGTCTCTTTTCGCATGATCCGTGATGGTGAATCCAACACGCTTTTGATCGGCGAGTCGCTGATGGGCTTTTGGGGAGACGGCATTAGCTGTTGCGCTCGCGTGGCCGACGACGACAATAATGACATCTCCGACCGCGGGACCGACGGCGTGTACCTGACGATGAAGAATGCCACGTTCGATACCTATTGGACGAAGTCCGGTGAGCACTACTTTGGTTTCGGCAGTTGGCACTCGGATACCTGCAACTTCGCGCTCGCCGATGGCTCAAGTCGAGGGATCGGTAAGAATGTGAGTTTCAAAATCTTGAAAGCTCTGGCCACTCGTGATAGCGGCGAACGTGTCGGCGAATACTAAATCGGCAAGACCGAGCAATTCCCCCAGATACCAAACCTCGGCGAGGAGCAATCCTCGCCGCTTTTGTTGAGCGAGTGAAGGTCGTCAGAACAATCTCGCCGATGTCGGACAGGGCCGTCGAATCAGGATTCTTCGCTGAACCGCGGTGTGTGAGTTCAATGGGCGAGGTTGAACTTCTTGAAAGAGCCTTATGATTGCCGAGTTGAGAGCGGAAGCTGAGCAACTGCGAACCGAACTCTGGCGGCACAATCGGCTGTACTACGTCGAAGCGAATCCGGAGATTTCGGATCTCGAATACGACCGGCTATTCCAGCGGCTGCAGAAGATCGAACGGGAGCATCCGGAACTCGATGCGCCCGACAGCCCGACCCACAAAGTCGGTGGCGAACCGATCGAAGGTTTCACGCAGGTCGAACATCGTGTGCCGATGCTCTCGATCGAGAACGTCTACGAGGAGTCTGGCGTCCGCAAGTTCGATGCGGATGTTCGCAAAGCGTTGGGTGAGGGAGTGCAGCCAGCGTACACCATCGAGTTCAAGATCGACGGTGTCTCGTTGGCGTTGATCTATGAACATGGAGTGCTGACGACGGCGGTGACTCGCGGCGACGGCCGGCGCGGCGACGACGTCACGAACAACGCGCGGACGATCGAGGGCATCCCGCTACGGCTGGCCGGAGACGACGTCCCGCCGGTCATCGAGATTCGAGGCGAGGCGTACATCGCGAACTCCGATTTCGCACACCTTCGCGCGGAACAAATTCGGGCAGGCGAAGAGCCATTCGCGAATCCTCGCAACTCGTGCGCTGGGGCGTTGAAGCTGCTCGATCCGAAATTGTGTGCCGCTCGGCGACTGCGGTTTTTCGCGCACAGCGTCGGATACAACGAAGGTGCGGCGTATCAAACGCATCACGATTTCCTGGCGGCGGTGCGGCGTTGGGGCGTGCCGACCACTCCGCGCGTCGCCACGCTGACGAACATGGACGAGACGCTGGAGTACGCTCATCAGTTGATGGACGAACTGCACTCGCTGGACTTTGAGGTCGATGGGCTGGTCATCAAAGTCGATGCGCTGGATCAGCGTGAGCAACTCGGCCGGACCAGCAAAGCTCCGCGATGGGTCGTCGCATACAAGTGGGAGAAGTACGAAGCCACCACGCGGTTGGAGCAGATCGAAGTGCAAGTCGGCAAGACCGGGGCATTGACTCCGGTCGCTCATCTCACGGCCGTGGAGATCGCCGGCACGACGGTTTCGCGGGCGAGCCTGCACAACCGCGACGAGATCGAACGGCTCGGTCTGCGGATCGGCGATTGGCTCGTCGTCGAGAAAGCGGGCAAGATCATCCCGCACGTCGTGCGCGTCGAAGAACATCGTCGCGACGGCAGCGAACAGCCGTTTGAGTTTCCGACTCACTGTCCTGCCTGCAACACCCAGGCGATCCAAGACGACGGGGGCGTCTACATCCGCTGCCCGAATCCGCAATGTCCGGCTCAACTGCGCGAGTGGCTGCGATTCTTCGCCTCGCGCGGTGCGATGGACATCGAGGGACTCGGCAGCAAATTGGTCGAGCAACTGACGGAGCACGGCCTCGTCCGATCGCTGTCAGACGTCTATCGGCTGCGCGATCGACGTGACGCACTGCTGGCACTCGATCGGATGGGCGAGAAGTCGGCGGACGGTTTGCTGCGTGGGATCGAAGAGTCCAAATCACGACCACTCTGGCGGCTGCTGGTTGGATTAAACATCCGGCATGTCGGCACGCGCACGGCACAGCTTTTGGCCGAGCGCTTCGGCACGCTCGATGAGATCATGCGACAGAGCGAGGAGCAACTCGCGACCGTCGATGAAGTTGGTGAGGTGATCGCGAAGTCGATTCATGAGGAACTCGCCTCGGAATCGGGACGCCAATTGATCGAAGAGCTACGCGGCTTTGGTCTGAATTTCGGAGAGCCGATCCCCGATCGCCCAGCAGACGCCAGCCCGCGCAAGTTCGAAGGGCAGACGATTGTCGTCACCGGAACGCTGGCAAAATTCTCACGAGATCAAATCAAAGAGCTGATCCATCAACACGGCGGCAGGCCGTCTGACAGCGTCTCGAAGAAGACCTCGTTCGTCGTCGCGGGTGAAAATGCCGGAAGCAAACTGACGAAGGCTCAGGAGTTGGGCGTGCCGGTGTTGACGGAGTCCGAGTTTGAGACCCGACTGTCGTGAGTGGCGTCGCACGATGCGATCTCGATGGCAAGGTGATAAAAGACTTGAACACACACGCTCGGCATGTCGGTGACGAATCTCATCACTCGATCCAATCGTCACGACGCATTCACTGCCGATGACATCCCCTGGAAGTCCGACGCGCACCCTTGCCGCTGGTCGAGGCAGCTTTCATCATGTCGCTGTTTCAAA
The DNA here is from genome assembly GCA_005798445.1 of Planctomyces sp. Classification (GTDB taxonomy): domain Bacteria; phylum Planctomycetota; class Planctomycetia; order Planctomycetales; family Planctomycetaceae; genus SXKJ01. The sequence continues at coordinate 3,125 of SYJG01000077.1, read as the reverse complement.
ACGTGGCGAGCGATCCGGAGAAGGTCTTCGGTGGACAAACGGAGGTCGCTTGGCTTTGCCGTGAAGGTCGTGACACACTCACGAAAGATTTTCAGAACAGGGAGACGATTCCATGAAGCGCGTGTTGTGGTGCCTGGTTGCGGGAGCCGGTTTGTTCCTGCCCGTGGGCGCAGAAGCCAAAGACTGCTGCAAGCCGGTCAAATGCAAAAAGGTCAAAGTGAAGTGCTGCCAGCCAGTCGCTCAGACCTGCTGCCAGAAGTCGGCACCAAAATGTTGCCAAGCTCAAGCCGCGTGCTGCACGTCGAGTGCTGCCGGCGCTGCTCCGGCCCCAGCCAAGAAGCCCTACGAAGAGCCGGCCGCTCCGCCTCCTCCGGCCGAGAAGAAGGCCGAAGAAAAGAACAAGTAATTCTTCGGTGTTCGGTTGTGTGAAAACGTGCGAGAGACCCGGACCAGTTTGGTCCGGGTTTTTTCTCATCGTAGACCGGTCACTCCTTGATCGGAGAATGTGAGTCACGGAGTGACTCGCCTACGATTTCAACGGCATCGGAGGTCAATCCGTCATGAGCGACATCTCGCGAGCGATTTTGGAGACGTTCGACAATCCGTACCCGCGGCGCGATTACGAGATTGTCACCGTTTGCCCTGAGTTCACTTCGGTCTGCCCAAAGACCGGTCAACCAGATTTTGGAACGCTGACGATCACGTACGTCCCGGATCGGCTGTGCTTTGAGCTGAAGTCGCTGAAGCTGTATCTCCAGCAGTACCGCAATCACGGAGCGTTCTACGAAAGCGTGACGAACAGCATTCTGGATGATTTGGTCGCGGCGACCCAGCCACGCTGGATGACCATTGTGGCGGACTTCACTCCGCGCGGCGGACTCCGAACGAGCGTGAAAGTGCGATACGACCAACCGGGATGCTCAGAACGAAGTTAGAAGAATCCACCGCCCGCACCACCCCCACCGCCATTGTTGTTGTTGTTGTTTAGGGCACCACGGATTCCGATCCAGCGATACCAGTCAGGCTCGGCTTCCATGCCGTTGAGGTGCTTGTTGTAGGGCGTGGCCACGACGCAACGATTCGCAGCGTCGGCGTTGCCGAAGTCGGTCAGGATCTGCGTGACGATGTTCCGGCGTAATTGATCAAGTTCTGGATCAGAGTTGTTCTCGGAGCGTTCGACCAACACCGGAAACGGATTGCTGCGCATCCGCGCGGCGATCTCCATGACGTGGTCTTTGCCGGCGCAATTCAACTCGGCGGTGTTGCGAACGAACTCGTGACGATGCAGGACGAAGTCGGACGCCTCGCCATTCATTTCCATCTGGTGGTAGTGATCGCGAACGGTGCTGCCCAATGGGTAGGTGTTGGGAATCGCAAACGAACGTCTCGGCCCAAACGAAGGGAAGTAACAGCCGGCAACGGCTGAAATCAACAGCACGCTCAGCGCCAGCTTGGGCGAATGGTTGCGAATGGTCATGTCCCGTCCTCCGTGAAGGTCGGCCATTTCGTCGCGCGGGTTGCGAGACATACTCGTGGCCGAAACGCTCACTGCACCCCGCTCCCGAGGGCTTCTCGACTCTCAAATGATTGGCTGATCGGATCAATTCAGATTAGTAGCGGCCTCGCGGAGATTGATAACCGGCAGGTTGCACCGGACCATTCATCGGACTTGGCGAATTGTGACCGGCAGGCTGCACTCTGTTGGGCGTGGGATTTCCGCTGTAGCGTTTGAACGGATTCCAACTCGGTTTTTGCTGATTGGCGATGTCTTCCGCGGACGCCCGGCTCAGTAGCGGATTGTTGTTGTTCGGTGAGAACCGCACCGACGGATCGGGAACCGGTACCGGTGGTCCAGAGGGAGCTTGCGGAGCCAGCATGGGTTGCGAGTATCCGCCGTTCCCTATCGAGCCACCGTTCATTCCGCCACCTTGCATGCCGCCGCCGTTCATGCCGCCACCTTGCATTCCGGCGCCAGGAAAGCTGAATCCACCACCCTGCATGTTGCCGCCGAACAATCCATTGGCCGGTCCTGGCGGAATTGAACCGAGCGCCGGGTTGTACGGTCGATAGCCAACCTCGGTCCCCATGCCCGAACCCCACCCATAAGGAGGCAATTGATAGACCCCTTGATCCGGAGCACCTTCGGTCATCGCGTATTTGTACAACTCGAAGTCATTCGGATGCGTGACATTGAATCCAGGCAAGGGTGGGACTTCGTCTTGTTCCATCGGCCGAACGATTTCCGGCGTGACCAGAAACATCAATTCGGTTTCGCCCATCGTCGCGTTTTTGCCATTGAAGAGTCTCGGCCCGATGTACGGGAGTTCGCCGAGATACGGCATGCGAGTGATACCAACGGCGCTCTGGTGCGAGAACAATCCCGCCAACACGATCGTCTGGCCTTCGTGCAGTTGGACGGTCGTGGTCACTCGTCGGGTATTTAGGACGGGAGATCCACCAGACGTCTGGTTGCCGTTGATCGCACTGAATTCGGGGACGATCCGCAGCCGGATCAAATCTTTGTCGATGATCGTCGGAGTGACGATCAACGAGGTTCCGAACCCACGGAATGTGGTGGTCGTGCCTGAAGCACCTCCCACCCCGACGACTGTCGGCACGGCAAATTCGCCGCCTGAGATGAAGCTCCCGGTCGTGTTGTTCATCGCCGTGATGCTCGGATTGGCGATGATCTTCGCGGTTCCATTCTCTGCCAGCCAATTGAGGAGCAAATTGGCGACACCGCTCTCGAAGATACCGCTCAGACTCGCCGTGCCCGCGACAGGATTGAAGTCACCAGAGATTTTTGAAGCAGCGTCAGTCGCTGCACTGCCAAGGTTTTGAAAATCAATGCGGAGTCTTCGAGCCTGGGTACGATCCAACTGCGCGATCTTCACATGCACAATGACCTGCTGCTCACCGGGCACTTCCAACATGTTGATGACTGCGTTGTTATTGTTGTTGTTGTTATTCCAGCCGTTGCCAAAGCCGGCGCTCGCTCATCTCAAACGCAACGGTTCTGAACAAAGCAGAAGTAGAGGAAAAGATCGCTGGGACGTTCTCATTGGGTGTGTTTTGGAAAGGCCCTTTGGGAATGGAGTCCCAGCGATGTGTGCGCAGATTAAGTT
>SYJG01000076.1 GCA_005798445.1 Planctomyces sp. | reverse complement strand
CCTGACGACCGCCCATGCTCTGGCCGTTCAATCCTCTCGCAGGTAAGACCATCAACCGGAGAGCCGGATGCGGGAAACCCGCCCGTCCGGTTCGGAGGGAGGGGCGACTGAACTCAATCAGTCGTTCCTACCCCTATCTATTTCTCAGCAGTCGAGTCGGTACTTCCGCAGCTTGTCGAGATCGACCTCGATCCCCAAGCCAGGCTTCGTCGGCACGGCGATTGTTCCTGCTTGGATTTGAAACGGCTCAGTGATGATGTCCTCGACGAGTCCGTAGTACGTCGTGTCGTTCGCCAGCGAGTACGCCGGTCCCGACGCGGCGACGTGCAGCATGGCCGCCGTCTTCGGGCCGAGGTCGTGGCCGCAGTGCATGATGCAGGGGACGCCGCCTGCCTCGCAGACGTGGCCAATCTTCACGCAGGGCAAGATGCCACCGGCGATGTGTGTGTCGGGCAGGATGAACTCGGCGGCATCTTCTCGCAGGATCGCCATCACGCTGGCCGGATCGGTGACACTCTCGTTGAGCGCAATCGGCACGCGCGTCTGACGCCTCAACGTCGTCGCATCGGAAAGCGGCTCGGCCGGGATTGGCTGTTCGAGGTACTGCAAGTTGTACTGCTCAAGTTGCCGACAAAGCTCGGCCGCTTGTTGCGGCGAGTAGGCTCGGTTCGGATCGATCCGTAGTTTCAGGCGATCACCAACGGCGTCCCGGATGCCGCGGACCATTTCGAGATCTTCAGTCATGTCGGCTCCGGCTTTGGTCTTCAACGTGCCGAAACCCATCTCGACGTACCACCGAGCGAACTCACCGGCCCGTTCGTAGGTTTGAATCCCCATGCAGGCGGCGACTTCGACGCGCGGCCGAATCACGCCTCCCAGCAGCACCGCCACCGGTAGACCAGCCGCCTTGCCGCAGATGTCCCACAGCGCGAGTTCGATGCCCGACTTCAATCGCGTTTCGAGCGGACAGTCTCGGTGGAACGCTGCGATGTTCTGCGGATCGCGACCGATCAACCACTCGCGAGCTTGCTGTTCGCTCCGCCGCCCGCTGAGGTTCGGCAGGAAGTTGACGTTGTGCTCGCCCCAACCGATCAGCCCAGCATCGGTCTCGACTCGCACGATGCCGCTCTGCGTGGTCGAGCTGCTGCGAATGTGCGACCGATACGGAGCCAACGGCGCACTTTGTGGCACTTCGACAATCGTGACGGAGACGTTGGTCACTCGCATGAACGTGGTCCTCAAGTCGTGGGGCACGTTTTCAACGTGCCCGACAATTTTCGCGGCGATTGTGAATACGCGTGGTGCTTCCCGTGAGGTTCCATTCCTGGACGGGCACGTTGAAATCGTGCCCCACGCCGAACGCTCACTTCTTCGGCGGCAACTGATACCCCTCGCGGTTGAGGCGGATTCGATACAGGCTCTTGCCGGCCGTGATGTAGAGCAGATTCGCGTCTTTGCCTCGGCCGAAGCCGACGTTGGTGGGGATCTCGGTCTTGATGAAGGCCAACTCTTTTCCCTCCGGCGAGTAGACCACGATCCCCGGGCGATTCTCGGCGCGGACGGCGACGTAGAGGTTCCCCTGTTTGTCGCAGACCAAACCATCCGGGCCGTCGAAGGGAGCGTAATCGACCAGCGTCTTGCGGAACTTCGCGGTGCCGTCCGAAGCGAGATCGTAGGCCATCAGAGCCATCAATCCTTTGCGCAGCGGAGCGGAGACACTCGCGGGATTGTCGGAGCCTCCCGGTTTGCTCAGCCGATCAATCGCGGTGCCGCCGTTGTCGTTGCTGACGACGTACAGCGACTTCTGATCGGGCGAGACGCAGACGCCGTTGGCTTTGCCGGCATCGGTGATGATGCGATGAATCGAGCCGTCCGGGTCGATGCGATAGACGCCGACGACCGGCTGATCGATCGGCTCGTGGCCGAGATACCGTGGGTCGCTGAAATAGATGCGGCCCTTCTCGTCGATCGTGATGTCGTTGGGTGAGTTGAACGGCCGCCCTTCGAACAGCCCGGCGATGATGTGCGTCTTGCCGGTCTTCAGGTCGGTGCGAGTCACTCGGCGACCGCCGAAGTCGGCTCCTTCGGCGACGATCATGTTTCCGGCCGCGTCGAACTTGATGCCATTCGACATGCCGCTGGGTGAGCGAAAGATCGACGTCTTGCCGGTCGTCGGATCGAACCGCCAGATGTGCCCCGCCTCGATCGCCCCGTTCTCGTCGCGAGCGATATGCGAGAACGTGATCTCGCTGAAATAGACCGACCCATCGAGCGCGACCGCCGCTCCTTCGGTCAGCACGCGCGATTCGAACAACTTTTCGACCTTCGCGTCGGGCGGCACGATCGGGTCTTGAGCGTGCAGCGCATCAAGCCCCGCCAACGAGGCCGCCAAAGCCAAGCAGAATCGCCACCGTCGAGCACAGCAGATCGCCAACATCGTTGTCTCCTTGTGAAGTGCGGAAAGAGGTCCGCGACACTGTAGCCATCTCACGTGCGACAATCAGCGGAACCAGCAGCATCGCGGTTCAGTCGATAAGAAGTTGGGGAAGAGCTTTCTGCAACTCCGCGCGTCTGTCGGGCGTGACCTCCGTATCCGAAAGGTGGAGTCTTTCGAGACCGGTGAGTCCTTTCAGATGCTCCAGGCCCACGTCGGTAATCGCCGTGTGCGTTAATTCCAGACCACGCAACTGCGTCAGCCCCTTCAGGTGCTCCAGCCCAGCATCGGAGATTTGCGTTCGCCTGAGGTCAAGCCAATTGAGCTTCGGCAGTCCTTTCAGGTGTTCTAGACCGTCATCCGTGATCGCCGTATTCATGAGGAAAAGAAATTCGAGTTTCGTCAGCCCTTTGAGTTTCTCAAGTCCCGCGTCGGTGATTTTCGTCTCCTGGAGACCAATGCCTTCAAGACTCGTCAGTCCTTTTAGTTGTTCCAGTCCGGCATCGGTGATCGCCGTGTCTGTCAGATGAAGATGGCGAAGCTTCGTCATCCCGCTTAGCTGCTTCAGACCAGTGTCGGTGAGTTGCGTGCCACTGAGATTAAGTTGTTCGATGTTTGCCATCCCTCTCAGGTGTTCCATACCAGAATCGGTGATTGCTGTGTTGAAGAGCATAATGCTCCTGAGGCATTGGAGCTCACGGAGCAATCGCAAGTCCACATCCGACGTAGAAGTCTCTTCGAGAGAGACTGCGCAGATCCGGTTCCAAATGGTGATCCGCTTTCGAACGTATTCGGGAATCAACTCCGGCCCGCGGTATTCCCAACTCATTTCGCCTCGCAGAGCGCAGATGGCTCGCTCGACCTGCCGCTCCCGGTGATACGGCAGATAAATCGACGCGGCGATAGCCATGACGACGAGCAACAGCGCTCCCGTCGCGACCACGATCATCTTCGTCGAAGAACCCCGATGGTTCGGCGTCTCCTGCATGACCATTCTCCGAATCGTCTTCGCCTGCGTGTCCGTCGCGCTCACACGGCGGACAACTTCTTCAAACCCAATACGACGGTTTGATCGGACAGGCCAACGACAATGTAGCCATCATCGCTCCGCGTGATGAGCCTGCTGAGTCACGGTCACGGACGCTTCCCAAAACTCGCGGTCAAACTTGGAAGGCTCGTCACGCGGAGCGATGACGGCTACGTTCGCCGCAGTCGATCCCACTTGGCTTGGAAGCCCGAACGCTCGAAGACTTCCGGATTCACGACGCCGCGCGGGCGGCGTCCGGACGCCAAGTCGAGCATCCCCTGGCAGGCCGCTCGGCCGATGTCGCGGAACAGTTCGTCGGTCCACGCGATCGAATGCGGCGCGAGCAGCACGTTGTCCAACTCGGCCCAACGCGGCGGCGAAGTGATCGGTTCACCCACAAAACAATCAAGCGCGGCTCCGGCGATACGGCGTTCGGACAACGCGGCGAACAGCGCGTCTTCCTCGACGATGCCGCCGCGAGCCGTGTTGAGCAAGTACGCGGTCGGTTTCATCAGCGACAGCTCGCGAGCCGACAGCAAATTTCGCGTGTGCTCGTTGAGCGGACAGTGCAGCGACACGAAATCGGATTGCGTCAGCAACTCGTCGAGCGACACTCCCTTCGCGCCAGATTCGGCCAAAACGGACGGGGACACGAACGGATCGAAGACCAGCGGCGTGTTCATGCCGAAGCTCGACAGCAGCTTCACAACGCTCCGCCCGATCCCGCCGAAGCCGATGATCCCCAGCGTCCGCTCGCGCAGCTCGCTCCCCATGTATCGGCTGCGAGCGTCCCATTGCCCCTCGCGGACCAGCCGATCTTTGATTCGCACATGATGCGTCAGCGCCAGCATCCAACCGACCGTCGCCTCGGCCACCGAATAATCGACTGCTCCCGCCGTGATGAACAACACCACGTCCGCCGCCGTGCAAGCCGCGACATCCACGCTGTCGTAGCCGACGCCGAAGCGACCGATCGCCAACAGGTCATCGCTTTTGGAGAGACTCGCCGCCGTCACTCGCGACGAGAGCACGATCACGCCGTTGGCGTTTGCGAGTTGCTCCGGCGCGATCTCGGCACGATGTTCGGCGAGGCGGCTGACTTCGATACCTGCCGCCGACTCCAGCAGGTCGAGGCCGATGTCGCGGTACTTCAGCCGGCCTTCGGCGTCGTAGAAGTCGTTTGTCAGGGCCACCCGAAATCGAACGGAGTCGCTCATTTCCACGGGTTTCCTTCCTCGGTCGCGCAGCGTTCCTCGACGACGATCCGCTCCGGTTTCGGGCCGGCGTAGACCCACAGCATTTCCATCGTGCTCTGAGTTTCGTTGATGAAGTAATGCACTCGGCCGCGCGGTTGCAACGCGGTCGCGCTGTCGCGCATCGAGTAGCGGCGGCCTTCGACGACGCAGGTGGCTTGGCCGGAGATGATGCAGATCGACTCGTCGAAGTCGTGGACGTGCGCGGGGAGGCGACCGGTCGGATGAAACATGCCGTAGCCACCACTCATTTCGAGACCGGGGATCAGGTCTGAATTGAAGAAGTCGATGAACTCGGTGTTCGGACCGGCGGCGAAGCGTTTCGCGGTGGCGAAGCGGTTGACTCGTTCGGCTCCGGGGAAGCCAGTCGAATCGTCGGGCATCGCGCGGCGCGGGAAGAACTTTTCGACCAGCGTGCGAGTCGGCGTATCGGACGCGAGGGCGATGTGAAAGACGGCTGGCTCCGTCGTCGAGGGATTTCGCGCCGCATGAACTCGGCCGGTCGGCACGACGACGTTGTCCAGTTTCTTCAGCGAGTAGCTGCGGCCTTCGACCTCGACGATCGCCGAGCCGCTCAACAACGTAATCGATTCCGAGAACGTGTGGCTGTGGTACGGCAATGTCGCTCCGGGGGCGAACGTCACGATGCCGGTCGTCAATTGCTTTGCTTGATTGTGCTTGCCGACGAGACATTCAAAACTCACACCGCGCGCCAACTCGACCTTCGGTCCTGCCCCGACCGAGTTCATGACTTCAGGCCGATCCGGCCGCATCGACTCCGGCGGCCGAGCCAGCGGAGCGACTTTCGTCGCAGACTCCGGTGTCAACGACGCTTGAATCTGTTGATCGCGGCCAACGACGTTGAGCGCGGCTCGCAACGATCGCAGCAGCAGACCGGAGTCGATGCCGACGCCGATCATCCGAAAGCCTTGCTGTCGGCGTTCGAGCAAGTTGTCGTGACTGATCGCGATGACCCCGCAGTTTTTCCCGGCTCGGCGGATGGTGTCTTTCATTTGCAGGATCGAATCGGCAACTCCCGGCCCTTCCCACTGCCCACGAGCACCCGCCGTCGAAGAAAAATCGGCCGGCCCGAAGAAGAACAACTCGGAGCCTTCGACCTGGCACATCAGCGGGACTTGCTTCACCGTCCGCACCGTTTCGAGGATCGGTACCACGAGCACATGCTCGTTCGCCTCGGAAGTGTGCTCGACGAAGCATTGGCCCCAGCAGGTGGCCCGTTCGGCCCCGATGCCGCGCAGTCCTTCGAGCGGATACCGCGAGTATGCGATCGCCTGCTTGAGCTGCTCGGCCGTTTCGATCCAAGGGATGACGATGCCGTCCGCCCCGATGTCGAGCGCCCGCTTGATCAGTCCGCTGTTGAGTTCCGCGATCCGCACCAGCGCGACGGTCTCGCTGCGGACGGTCGCTCGCAGATGCTCGACGATGTCCTTCCAGTCGAGATGCCCGTGCTCAGCGTCGATCACGACCCAGTCCAGGCCGAGTGCGACGGCCATCTCCGTAATGCTGGGGGATTCGAGCGTGACCCACAAACCAAACGTCGGCTGATCAGCAGCGAGCTTGCGACGGAGGGCACGAATCGCGTTTGTCTTCATGAAATCCCCTTGCCGAATCCTTCGGCGTCATCGGGAGTAAGTTTCGGTCAGTCCGTTGGACGGGGAAGCATATCGGGCAACGACACTCGCTGGGATGCTGTTTCACTTGATGACACCCGTCGTCTTCAGCCACGCCTCGCACGGTTTCGGCCAGTCGGTGACGGGCTGGCCATCGACGTGTCGCAGGCCGTAGCCGTGGCCGCCGGTCGCGTAGACATGCACTTCCGCCGGCACGCCGACTTTCTTCAACTCGGTGGCGAGCAGCAACGTGTTGAGCGCGGTCACGCCGTCGTCGTACGCATGCACGAAGAACATCGGCGGCGATTGCTCCGTGACTTGGACTTCGTCACGCAGCTTCGGTTGGCCTTGAACTTCGAATCCTCCGGGATAGATCAGGGCCGCGAAATCGGGACGACACGCGACGTTGTCGATGTCATCGAGCGGTTCGTACTGACGCTTTTCGTCGAAGATCGAGGCCAGTCCCGCGACTTGCCCACCCGCCGAGAACCCCAAGATGCCGATCCGTTTCGGATCGAGTTTCCATTCCGACGCTTTGCTGCGCACGAGGCTCATCGCCCGCTGTGCGTCCTGCACGGCGGCAAGCCAGCGTTTTTCGGGATCGCGAAACGGGACTCGGTATTTCAGCACGATCCCCGTGACGCCGATCTCCTTGAGCCATTCGGCGACCTCGGTCCCTTCCAGATCGTAGGCCAGAATGTGATGCCCGCCGCCGGGGCAGATCACGACGGCGGCACCGGTGTCCTTCTCCTTCGCTGGCCGATAGATCGCCAGTTGCGGCGTCGAAACATTGCCGAGCTTGATGATCCGGCGACCGGCGATGAGCCTGTCTTGCGGCTTGGTTTGATCCGCTTCGAGAGGCAACTCTTTCGTCTCACCGGGTGGCTTGCCCGGCCAGACATTGAGCGTGAGCGGCTCAGTTCCGCAGGCAATCGGACCTCCGAGTGCAATCAACAGCGCGAACAACGGCAAAGGCTTCATGGTGTTCTCCAACAGTGGCGTTTGTAGACCGGACTGCTTCAGAATAGGGCAGACTGCGTCGATCGTCACGGCGCGGAAGGCATCCGAACAACTTAGCACTACTGCGCACTTTCATGCCACCGGGCTTGGGGACTGTCGTTTTACAGGAACCCTAAGCTCGGTGGCGGAAAAAAGTGCGCTGTAGTGGTAGTAGACCGGACTTCTACGTCCGGTCGATTCATCAGTTCGGACGTAGGCGTCCGAACTACGGGGGAGAACATGCCATGTTCTTTTCGATCTATCGGCAGTTGCAGCGACAACATGCTCAATGGCCCGACGCTCCGACACGGCGCGATGTGCTGATGGCGGCGTTGGCCTCGGTCGGTAGCTTGTGGACTCTCGATTCGTGCCGCGCGGCTCCAGCGAACGCCGGCTTGCCGCGAGTCGTTGTCGTGGGTGCGGGCTTCGCAGGTCTGGCGTGCGCGGATGAATTGGCAGCGGCGGGATATCGCGTCACGGTACTCGAAGCACGCAGTCGCGTGGGCGGTCGAGTGCTCTCGTTGCGTGATCTCATCAAAGACAAAACGGTAGAAGCGGGCGGTGAACTGGTCGGTCCCAACCAACCGACTTGGATGGCCTACGCGAAACGATTCGGACTGAAGTTTGTCGAGCTGCCGTGGAAACCTTGCGATGTGATCTCGCTGGGAGACGGATTGCTTCCCGCCGACACGGCTCGCACAATTTGGGGCGAGATGCGATCCGCGTTGGAGCGCATCAATCACGAATCGGAAGCCATCGATCCCTTCCGGCCTTGGGCCAGCCCGAACGCGGAACAGCTCGATGCGCGGTCGCTGGATCACTGGATCAGACAGCTCGACGTTGATCCCCGCTGCCGAGTACTGCTTGAAATTCAATTCACTGGGATCAACGGTTTGATTCCGGCGTGGCAAGGTTGGCTGGGCGTTTTGGCGATCGTGCGCGGTGGTGGACTTCAAAAGTTTTGGGACGAGACCGACACGCTGCACTGCGTCGGCGGAACTCAGCAGCTTGCGGAGAAGCTCGCCGAGTCGCTGGTCAACCATCGCGATCAATCCGCCTTGCGGCTCGACACGCCGGTCCATGCGATTCGGCTGCGAGACAAAATCGCGACAGTCGAATTGGCCGACGGCACGACGATCGAAGCGGATGACGTGGTGCTCACGGTGCCGCCGAGCACCTGGAACAAGATCGCGTTCGATCCTCCGTTGCCTCCGCAGTTGACCGTGCCGATGGCCGCCAGCACGAAGTACCTCGCGGTCTTTGACAAGCCGATCTGGCGCGAACAGCAACGGCAGCCGAACGCAATGTGCCGCGGACCCATACAACTGACTTGGGAGACAACCGCCGGTCAAGGAGACGCGGGGTCGCATGCACTCGTAGCCTTCTCTGGCGGCCGATCCGCGGACGAATGCCGCGGCTGGCCCGAGGCCGAACGAGACGCGCGTTGCCGAGCCGCCTTGGACCGACTGTATCCCGGAGCCGCCAAGTCGATCACGAAGGGTCGCTTCGTGGATTGGGTCAGCGACGCCTGGGCTCGTGGCACCTATTCGTTTCCCGCACCTGGACAGGTCACGACGGTCGGCCCTCTCCTCGATCGAGGCCATCACCAGCACCTACATTTCGCAGGCGAATACGCCTGTTACGCATTCACCGGCTGGATGGAAGGGGCGCTCAGCTCCGGCGTCCACACCGCTCACCGCCTTGCCGAGCGAGACGGCTTGGTGAAGCCGGCAGCAGATTGCTGACTGCTGGCGAGGCTCACAAAGTTTTGCGGAAGCCGTTTTGAAAACAGCACGACGCGCCAGCGAGTGGTCCATGCAGTCGAGAGATGACAACCACTCCCTGGCGCGTCGTGCTAGCGGTGCGTATTCCCGATCGCGTGAGCCTTTTTGCCACGCTTACCGCTTTGAGCTTGGGGTTTGACTCCCCGTCAGCGATTGCAGTTCGGCTTCGACCGAGGCGATCTGCTTCCTGAGACTCTGCGCCTCTTCCAGATCGTCCTTTTGTTGCTGAACTCCAGAGAGCTGCTGGCGGAGCCGCTGCAAATTGCTGCGCAGAACGTCGATTCGCTTTTTACTTTTTTTGTCCATTTGAATCTTTCGTGGCTTCGGCTCCCATTGTTCCGTGTTCGCCGCGGGGGTTTCTGTCGAAAAGAGGAATGTGGATCTGTGGGCTGGGCGGACGCACTTGGCGGCTGCTGGCAACCGACACCGAAAGTACCGAGGAACAGGCAATGGACTTCAAAAAATGGGAAGTCAGCATCCAAAAGATGATCGACGAATCCAACCTGGAGACAAAAGAGCCCGGCAAGAACCGAGTTCTGATGGAATGGCGAGCGATGCTGACAAAGACACCGCACCTTTTGCAACCGTTTCAAATCGATGAAATCGTGCGCGAAGTCCGAAGAAGGCTCACGACCGCCCCCCAGCACTCCTCCAGCAGCAATTCTCAGGCTCCATCGGCCGCGGAAAGCTCTACGGTCATGGCTTGATGGGAATTGGCGTCGAAGTGGACCCAAGCTCGCGGGATCGTTGGTTGAGTCGTTTATTGGTGCTTCGATTGATCTTTGCGTAAGTCAAGAAGCGGTCTTCTCTGCGCTCTTCGCTTCTCTGCGGTGAATCAGCGTTTCTTTCACCGCAGAGAAGCGAAGAGCGCAGAGAAGTCGCAGTCATCAACCTGAGTCCCAACAAACGAGCGATCAAGCGGACAGTCCGCTGGCGAATACGGCATCAATCGGCAAAGAGAGATTCGTTGACTGAAGTGCCATTGCGCGCTATTACCGCCAATTCGCTTCTGGTCCACACCGCTGCGTGGCGCATCGCGGAGACACTCGCAGATCGCCCGGCCAAACGCGGCCTGACTTTCCGTGAATTGCATCCGCAGCAGGGCCGCGAAGGAATCCCGCCAACGTCGCCGCCACAGGCCAACCGTCTTGGGACACACTTCGAGCCGACCAGCAATCGTCTGGTTGGACTCCTTTTCAAAAGCCATCAAGATGATCTTGGCTCGTCTCACGAGGGATTTTCCCAAGCTCCTGCTGGCCGAGATTTGGTGTCGGATGTCGCTCATCTTCGTCGTCAATTTCGTTTTGACCGCCCTGCCAGACAGACAATCAAGCGGCAACGCCTGATCGAACAAGTCGAAATCACTTTCCGAGACTGGCCGCTCGCGGTTTAATCGAAATGAAACGATTGCGCGTGGTACCAGGGGGAGGCTCAGCATGTCACGAGGTCAAAACAGCGCTCGGCGTCCGGCGACGAAGTTTGCTCACCTGCAAAAGAAGCTCAGCAAGCAGAGCGTTCAGAAGAATCTGCAAGGCCAGCGTGAGGCATTGCGTTCGCGGCCAAAGAAAGGATTGCCATGACCTCGCCGCGCGAAGACCTCAATCGCCTAATCTCCGGATTCTGGATGACGCAAGCCATCTACGTCGTCGTGCGACTGCGCATTCCGGATCTGCTGGCGGCCGGACCGAGAACCGCTGACGAACTCGCGTCCGAGTCTGACTCGCACCCACGGTCGCTGTACCGGTTGCTCCGAGCGCTCTCCAGCAACTGCGTGTTTCACGAGGACACTGACCACCGCTTTTCGTTGACTCCGTTGTCGGAGTGTTTGCGGCGCGACGGGCCCGCCTCGATGGCCGGACTGGCCTGGATGCGCGGCGACTGGCAGTACCGAGCTTGGGGCGACCTGCTGCACAACGTGCAGACCGGCGAGACCGCGTTCAACCACGTCTTCGGTGAACCGCTGTTCGACTTTCTGCGTCACACGCCGGAGAACGCCGCGATCTTCGATCAAGGCATGGTCGGAGTTCACAGCCGTGAAACGGAAGCGATGCTGGCCGCGTTCGATTTCTCCGACATCGATGTTCTGGCCGACATCGGCGGCGGCAACGGGAGCGTGCTGGCGGCGGTGCTCACAAAGAATTCGACGCTCAAGGCAATCCTATTTGACCGAGCCGATGTCATCGATCGCGCGAAAGCGAACCTCGCTCAAACCGGTGTCGCGGACCGTGTGCAGTTCATTGCCGGCGACTTCTTCCACTCGGTGCCGAGCGGAGCCGATGCATACTTTCTGCGACACATCATCCACGATTGGAACGACGACCAGTCGCGCACGATCCTGAAGAACTGCCGAGACGCCATGCCCCGCAACGGCCGGCTGTTGATCGCGGAGTTCGTGCTCCCTGACGGGCCGGAACCGTTCCACGGAAAGTGGTTCGACCTCGCCATGATGACCGTCACCGGGGGGCAGGAGCGAACCGACTCCGAGTACCGCAAGCTGCTCGACGAGTGCGGTTTCGCGTGGCGGCGCGTCGTGCCAACAGCGACAGAGCTGTCGGTGATCGTGGCTTTGACAAGGTGAGGGGTGACGCAGTGAGGAAGCTCACTCAGTAGTTCCAAGTTTGGCATGAGAGGAATCTGCCTTTATCCCGAAGGGATTGCGCCACATAGCCCAGGGTTGCCCGCGAACGCGGGCTACCCTGGGATGTGGTCGACGTGCCCGTTCTACCCCGAAGGGGTTGCGTCATGTGACAAATCCCGATGAAGGAACCCCTTCGGGGTACATCCGCCGTCTTGGTCCCAACCCAGGGTAGCTTGCTGCGCGAGCAACCCTGGGCTATGTGACAAAACTCCTTCGGAGTAAAGACAAACGCAGATCTCCCAAACTTGGAACTACTGTCACTTCACCTTGTCACCCCCTCACCTTGTCACCGTGTCATCCTCCAACTCCGTCCGCCACGCATCGCGAATCAGCGCGACCTTTCGTTCAATTGAGCGGAGCGACAAACCGAGCTTCTCCGCCGTCTCCGGTCGTGAGTCTCCGGCCAGGACACTCAGCGCGACTTGTCGCAGTCGGTCGTCGTCCAGCGATGCCAGCAAGCGTTGCAGTTGGTCGTCGAGTTGAACCATCAATTCGGGTGACGGCTCTGGACTGGGGACGGAATGAAAGCCGTCATGGGCTTTGCGTCCGTCGGAATGCATCGCGAAGACCGAATCACCGCGCACGATGCCGCCGCCGCGTTTTGCTCGTTGAGCGTGTCGGCGTTGGTCGAGCGTTTCCTGGCGAGTGAAGTGTCGCAGCAGCTTCGTGAGATCCTCGCGGCGGAGGTCGTCTCCGAGCCGGCCGTCGCTGACTCCTTGGCACAGTTCGTGGAAGACCGCCAGCGCGACATCTTCTTCGTCGGAGATTCTCCGCTCGTTCGATCCGAGTTGTTGACGAGCTTCGCGGACCAAGGCTCGACAGCAAATTTGCCAAAGGTCCGTCGCGGCCTCTTCGCGGCCTTCGCGGAGTTCCAGGTACAGCCGAGTGACCGAAGCGTCGTCGTCAAACATGCGTGAAACTGCCGAAAAACGGGGCTTTGCGGGCAAGATCGTACTGGTCGTTGCGCGGACTCGTAAGACCGGCCCGACGAATTTCGAGAAACTCGCCGAATCGTTGGCGGGACGCGGTCGCACTTGTCGGTATTAGGTTTGGGAGGGGGCGATTGTGCGCTCGTGTGTGAATCCATCGTCATCCACGAATCTCTCTCGACCCAATGTGCAGTGCCAGAGTGAGGGAGTCACCGCGAACCGATTGCCCGATTGGTTCCGGTCTCCCTCGCTACTGGCGGCTGCTTCGGATCGTTTTCGTCTCGAACACCAAAGGAATTGGTGGAGGAACTCTTGCTCTCAACGGCCTCTGGACGATGAAATCCCGCCATTGGAGAACAATCCCTCTCGAACTCGAAGTCGAGGACATGCGATGTGGAACTCTCTTTTTCGATCCAGCGCGCTGTGCGAATCGCCAAAGTCCAAAGTCGTTTCGCGCGCACACCGCCGCCGTCGGAGATTGTTCGCGGGTGCTGAATGTTTGGAAACGCGCGCACTGCTGAGCGCGACCGGCGCGGATTCGACGCCGGAGTTTGTCCCGTTGACTGACACACCAGCGAATTTGCCAGCGGTGCCGGCCGACATCGTCTTGACTTCAGAGGTGGGTTCCGGCTCGTCATTCCTTTCGGCGGAAATCTTCCATCGCCTCGGCATTGACTTGGGAACAAGTGACAACCTCGGCACGCCGGATTTTTCGGCCGTTTCGTGGCGATCTCCTGTTTCGGATCTGTCTCTCAATTCCGTGCGGTTTCTCGATTCGGAATTCTCTCTGTCCGATGCGGTCATGCAAAGCAATTCGATTCCATTCCCTCTCTACGCGACCAACTCTGGGTTCGGCAGCGCAATCGAGATCAGCAGCGCGATCACACAATTGTCGTTCGATCATTTCTCGCCGACCGTTGAGTTGCGATCTCCGGAGACCGGTCAGGTGGTTGCCGTCGGATCGGGGGCGTCGGTTCAAGACGCCAGCGGCCTAACGATCAATGACGGTAACAGTCCGGCAACGTACGTCCGCACAATCGATGCCGACGGCAGGTCTTATTCCAGACTGGTGTTTGTCACGCGGGCATCGAATTCTGCACCCGTCCCGGAACAACAATCGACGATCAGCGCACCGGGAGTGGTTGTCGCCGAAGCGAACGATTCCGAATCGTCGAATTCCGAGGAACCTGTGGCACGTCCGGATCTGCACGATTTAGAGACCGTTCTCGATGCCGCGAGTGAGCAAAAAATGACTCCGTCACCAACGTCACGGCAGCTTGACTCGCCGCCGAGCTTGGCGGCGGCGACTCGCACTCGCTGGGGCAATTCGACGCGAGTCATTGCCACAAACGGATGGGGCACTCGAACTGGGAACGGCACGCACGACAATTCGGTAACTGCTCAGCCAAGTTCGCTTGCCAACATGAATGATCATCTCGGTGCGGAATCGGACGAGTCATCGGCCGTGCCGATTTTTGAACCGACGACTCGAAACGTGCTTTTGTCGATTTGCCTTCTCGGTTCACTGGCTCGAGCAACCTCTCGGCAGCGACGCCGACTGAAAGCCGCGATCGCGCATTGATTCGCAACCGGCTGCTCTCAGGAGTTTGATATGGCCACGCTGGCGGAAGTCAGCCGATCACGGATGCTCGAATCTGTCTACGACCGGTTCGAAGCGGCCTGGCAGCGCCGCGAAGAGCCGGACATCGAAGAATTTGCCGCCGAGCTGAAAGACGATTCGCACCGCGAGCAAGTGCTGCACGAACTCGCCCTGATCGACTTGGAATATCGCTGGCGGCGAGCAGCATCCGCCCACCGTAGCCCGACCACTTGTGGGTCGGCCGATTCCGTCCCCAATCTGAATCATCCAGGCCACAAGGGCCTGGGCTACGGTTCTACGGGGACCAACTTGCTGTTGTCGCCGTTCGCAGCCAACGGCCGGCCGTTCTTGGAGGACTACATCGAGCGTTGGCCGGAGTTTGGGCCGTTCGATCGTTTGCCAATCTCGGCAATCGTTCACGAGTTTCGCGTTCGTTGCGATGCGGGTGACACCCCCGAACTCGCCGAATACTTCCGCCGTTTCCCGATCCAGGCGAGAGGACTGCACGACGCGCTACAACTCGAAGTCGAAGATCGGCTGAACTCGACGCGGTCCATTCAAGCCACTCAGCCGCTGGAGTCCGCATCCACTGGTCCGATCCACGCCGCGCCGACGAGCAATCAAGACCGCAGTGTGACGCGGCGACTCACACCGGGAGATCAACTTGGTCGTTATCGAATTCTCTGGCCCGTCGGACACGGAGCGATGGGAACCGTGTATCTCGCTTACGATCCCGATCTCGATCGGCAAATTGCGATTAAGGTCCCGTTTCTCGATGGCCCGCACGCCGAACGGCTGACTCAGCGCTTTCGTCGTGAGGCCAAGCTCACCGCGTCGCTGCGGCATCCGAACATCTGCCGAGTGCTCGACGTCGATCGCCAAGGTGGCATCGACTTCCTGACGATGGACTACGTCGACGGCACATCGCTCGAGACCTTGCTCAAGTCCGGTCCGCTGATGCCCCCCGTGCAGGCCGTGCAGATCGTTCGCAAGATCGCGTCGGCGTTGCAAGAGGCTCACGCAGCGGGAGTCATCCATCGCGACGTCAAACCATCGAACATTCTGATCGACCGTCGCGGCGAGCCGGTCCTCACCGACTTCGGACTCGCACGGCGGCCAGAAGTCGACGCCTCGGAACAAACCCGCCCCGGCGAGTGGCTCGGCACGCCGGCCTATATGGCTCCCGAACAGTTCAGCGGCAACTCGGACGACGTGACTCCCGGCTGCGACATCTTCAGCCTCGGAGTCGTGCTGTATCGACTGCTCACTGGCCAGCGACCGTTCGGCGATGGTCATCGCCGCGAAGACATCGCTCAACGCACGCCCCCCGCGATGCCGCACCTGTTGCGAGCGGGACTGTCCGCCAGGCTCTCCAAAGTTTGCCTGCAAGCCCTTCGCTTCGATCCACGTGAGCGATTCAGTTCGGCGGGCGAGTTCGCTTCGGCGCTCGAACCATTTGCGAATGAGCGGCCAGTCGAGCCCAGTCAACACGGTTCCGCAATCGTCGCCGTCCGCCGACGGCGTTCACTGCCGATTCATTTTTTCGTCCGCATCTTGATGCTCTTGTTGGTGGGTTGGTCAGTCGTCGTCGGTGGCTACGCCGCTTGGGTCATGTTCCGCGAAGATGTTCGTCCACCGATCTCGAGACCGACGACCGCATCCACGTCGAATTCAGCCAAGGAGACCACGTTGCGGTTTCTGCCGCGGGTTGAACTGCACGTCCAACGAGCTTCGCAATCGGAAGGCTATCAGGTGCTCGGCCCGGAAATCGGTTCGCTGAAGGATGGCGACAAGATGCAATTCCACGTCACGCTCGATGAGCCGGCATTCGTGGCGTTGTTCTACGTTGATGCGGACGGGGTCGTCTCGCGCCGTTGGCCAATCGTGGGGCACGTTTCCAACGTGCCCGGCCCTCCTTCCGCCGCGTCGAGTGGCGGGCACGTTGAAAAAGTGCCCCACGAAGTCAAAGAGGTTTGGGATCCACCGCTGGCGGCGGCTGGCGAACTGCAAGAAATGCATGTTCTCGGTGACAAGGCTGGCATCGAATTGATTGTCGCGGTCGCTTCCTCGAGACCGTTTGACGAAACATCCCTCTCCGCGATCGAACGATTGCGTTTGAATCCAATCAAGTCCACCGCGGGCTTCAGCTTCGTCGCTCGTCGCGATACACCCAGTGGTGACGAGGCGGAACTCGATTCCACCTCCGCTTCCGTTCGATTGACAACATTGCCGCTGGGAGCCAATCCGCGTCTATTTGGTCTCGCCGCGAACGACAAGACGCGTGCCATCAGCGGCCGTACTTCCACGCAGAAATCCGAATGGCTCGACTGGGAACAATTCGCCGAACGCCTCGCCCACCTCGGCGAGTTCTGCCACGGCTCGGCCTTTCATCACGCGCCCTGACGACGGACCCGGACGTGATCCCCAAACTCACCCGAAGCGCCAGCGAGGGCGAACGCTTCACGGATTACCGATCACGGGATGGTCGATGGCATTATCGTCATCGATTGGAACGCTCGCCCTCGCGGGCGCGTCGGGTTAGTTTGGGGACGCTGGTGACATGGCTTGTGATGGCACTGATCGCCGTGACTGCGCGCGCGGCGGACGATCCGCGCACCCTCGAGGTCACTGCCAACGCACACGTCCAACAGGGCCGCTGGTCCGAGGCGGAGACGGCATTTCTCGAACTGCTCGCCGCCGTCGAACGACAATCGAAACCGACAACCGAGTCGGAACGTCAAAGGTTGCGTTGCTGGAACCAACTCGAACAGCTCGCTCGAAGAACCGGACGCCCGGACGATGCGTTGCGGTTCGCGTTGATGACTCGCGAAGCGATCTCTCGTTCGGCCGACGACGATTTGCGAAACCTCAACTTGCTGCAAATCGCCGAATACCAACTCGCGCTCGGTGAGGACATTGAGGCGAGAACGACTCTCAGCAGTTTACTCGCTGACAAGAGCCTCTTGCTGAAGACGCTTCCGAAACTGCGAGCGCAGTATCTGCTCGGTGTGGTCGAGCACCGAACTGGCAACGTCGCCGCCGCGCGAACGAACTGGCAACTCTCAGAGCAGTCGATCACTCCGTTGCTCAATCGGCATCGCAAGACGCCGTTTCTGTCCCCGTCGGATTGGCTCGACCTGCAGCAACGGCTCATTGCGATTTGCGAAGCTCAACGACGTGACGCCGAGGCCAAAGCCCTGATTGACGAATTCGTTGGGCGGTTCACTCCGCCAAATCGGCAGAGTGAGAAGGCGTCCGACGAGGCGCGCAACGACTCGCCGCGATTTCAAGCGTGGCTCAGTCTCGCGCGTCACGCGCGGTTACGAAAAGACTCCGCAGCCATCGCCCGACATCTTCGCAACGCTCTAGAACACACCCAACGGGTTTCAGCACCGGAACAAGCCACCGCAATTCGATGGCTGGCGACCGTTCTCGAAGACGGCGATTTGCCGGCCGCCGAACAGTTACTCCGCCAATCTCTCGCTGCTTACGAAGCGGCCGACCAGGTTCGAGAACAGCTCCGCTCACTTCTGCAACTCGCGACGATTCGCCGATCGCTCGGTGATCTCGCCGACGCCGAGCGACTGCTGCGAACCGCCATCGAGCTGGCCGATCAGCGGCTGTCCGTGGATGACCTGGATCGTCCGCTCGCGAAGCGACAACTCGCGGCGCTGTTGCCATCCGCAGGCCGATTCCGTGAGGCGATCGCGCTCAATCAGCAGATTTTGGACGACGCTCAACAGCGCGGGACAAGCGGTGACCGCTTACGAGCCGACGTGCTGCTCAACCTCGCAATCATTGACCGCAATCAAGGTCTCACGGAATCCGCCGCCGACAAAGCGCAGCAAGCGGCGCGTGCGATCGAATCGGTGTTCGGCTCCGACGCTTGGCCGCTGGCGGCCGTTCACAACGTTCAGTCGGCGATCCAGCGCGATCTCGGCCAGGCCGACGACGCGGCTCGGCACGCTCGGACCGTGCTACGGCTCTGCCAACAACATGGCAAGAACCAGAATCCCGAAGCGGCGACGGCGTTTCAGCAACTCGGCTCGCTCGCCGCGCGGAAGAGTGATTTCGCCACAGCGACGACGCATTGGAAATCCGCCGCCGAAATCTTTCGCTCGCGTGGTCAGACCGCGCGCGAGGCGCACGTTCTCAGCTTGCTCGGCGGAGTGGCCTTCAAATCGAACGATCGCGATCTCGCTGCTGCGGCACTCGATCACGCTGAGCAGCTACTTGGTCAACGCTCTGCATCGCCGCTCGATCTCTACGTCGTCCTGGCCAATCAAGCCGTACGTCGCGCCCACGACGGCGACCTCGCCGAAGCGATCCGACTCTTGCAGCAAGCGGTCGAGATCGCCGAATCCGCTCGCACAGAAACCGCCGGCGATGCCGAAGTGGGCCGAGCACGATTCTTCGCACAATTTGCTCCGGCCTTTGAGCGACTGATCGACTGGCATTTGCAATCCGGGCAGACCGCCGAAGCGTTCCTCGCCGCCGAGCAGTCGCGCAGCCGCACGTTTCTTGACCAATTGCAACTTGCTGGCATCGACCTGAAAGCAACGCTGCCCCCAGAAACTCAACAACGCCTGCTGCCACAAGAGCGGTCGCTCGCCCAACGACAGCAGCAACTGCGAAACGAGTTGGCGAGCGAGAAGACTTCACTGCGCGACAGCTCGGCCGTGCCGGAAGAGTCAGGCGCTCAACGACAGCGCGACCTGGACCAAAACGAACGGGACTACGCGAGAATCTGGCAAGCGATCCGCGATGCGAGTCCGATCTACAACCAACTCCTCGCCGGCCGCGATTCGCTGTGCGACCTCGCGCGCGTGCAACACGAGTTGCTGTCACCCGACACGGTGTTGCTGTTCTATCAAATTGGCAGTCAAAACAGTTCTGTGTGGATCATCGGCGGTGATCCAGACACGATCGAGGTCATCCCGCTGCAAATCAGCCAAGCGTTGCCCGCACTGCAATTCCGAGATGCTGAAACCAAGCCGACGCGCGGCATTGCCGGCCATCTCTCCGTCGATAAAGGACTGCTGCGTCACGGACTGGACCCGATCCCGCCGGGGCCGGTAACGCGTGACGTCGCCTCGCGGCTCGTCACTTGGTATCTCGCCGCCACGGTCCCGTTTACGCCGAGTCACTCGCGCGGACTCTCCGGCACCGTTGCCACCGTGAAAGGAGAAGCGATTCAGGCAAGCTCATTGACGCTGGTGGCTGAGACGCTGCTGCCTCCGCCCATTCGCGCCGCAATCCAGCGTCGACAACCCAAACGGCTCGTCATTGTGCCGGATGCCGCTCTGCATCAACTCCCCTTCGAGGCTTTGCTGCTGTCTGCCGGAGCGCGCACGAACTACGTCCTCGACGAGTGGCCCCCGATCACATACGCCCCCTCGGCAACGGTGCTGTCGCATTTGGCTCGACGGGCCGCGCCCGCGATGAACACCGAACGGCGGTTGCTGCTCGTCGGCTATTCGCCGTCGGAGTCCTCCGGCACTTCGCCGCTGCCAGGCGTCGCGACCGAGTGCCGCCGCATCGCAACGGCGTGGCCACAACCGGTGACGAAGCTGCTCGATCAAGAGGCGAACACATCGCACGTCACGAGACAACTTCCGATTCACCCAATCGTGCATTTGGCCACGCACGGCTTCGTCAACGAGCAGACCGACAACCTTTTCGGAGGCTTGTTGCTCGCACCCGATGCGGACGGAGATGACTCGCTGAGTTACCTCGACATCCTGCGAACGGACCTCACCGGCTGCGAGTTGGCGGTCCTCAGTGCGTGCCAAACCAGCGTCGGCCCCGAACGCCCGATGGAGGCGAGCACCTCGTTGGCTCAAGCGTTTCTGGCGGCGGGCGCGCGGCAAGTCGTCGCGAGCTTGTGGCACGTTTCGGACGACAGCACCTCCGAATTGATGACCGATTTTTACAAACGGCTCGCCGAGGATGCCGCCAAGGGACGTTCCTTGAGAGTTGCCGAATCTCTCCACGCGGCGAAGCGTCAACTACGGCAGTCCGCCGATTGGAACTCTCCGGCACACTGGGCCAGCTTCGTGTTCGTCGGCCCGGCAAAGTGATCTGCACGCGGCATGAATTGAGTGTGATTCTGGAGCCGCGCCCACGATCATCCCGTACTGAGACCGACTCTCGCATCGGGATCACATCTCAGTTGGCAAAAATCATCGGAGGTTGCTGTCTGAGCCGGTAGACCGCTCGCTGGGCACCACTACAATCCGCTGCTTGTTCGTCCTCAAAAGACAAAACCATCAGCCGCGAGCCGGCGCATTTCAGGAGCAGCAATCATGCAAGGATCTCAAAAGGTCATCGACGCCCTCAACGCGGGGTTGACCATCGAATTGACCGCCATCAACCAGTACTTCGTCCAAGCGAAGATGTGTAAAAACTGGGGCTTGAACAAGCTCGCTGCCAAGCACTACGTCGAATCCATGGGCGAGATGAAGCACGCCGAAATGCTCATCGACCGCATTCTCTTTCTGGAGGGCGTGCCGGAGATCGCTCGATACGACGTCATTCGCGTCGGCACCGACGTCCCGGAACAGTTTGACTACGACCTGGCTCTCGAATCCAGCGGAGTCAAGGCGTACAACGCGGCGGTCACCTTGTGCATCGCCGAGAACGACGGTGGCAGTCGCGACCTGCTGGAGAAAATCCTGGTCGAGTCCGAAGAGCATGTGGACTGGCTCGAAACCCAGATCGACCTGATCAAGCGGCTCGGCCTGCAGAATTACCTGCTCACGCAAGTCGGCGAAGAAGCGGCCGGCGGACACTGAGTACGGATCAGTCCTCGGATGGCTCGATGGCAAGCCGTGCAGCCAGTGCCGGCCCCGGTCATTCGCATCACACATCGAAGTGACGGCTCATCGGAGGTCACGATCGCGGATTCCACCTCCGCCTGAGTGACTTTCAGGCAGTGGCAGATCACTTCTTCGGAGCAGAATCGTTCTTCGTGCATCGCTGGACGACTGGCGTCGCCTCCGTGAGATTGAATCTCAGTTCGCGACAACATCGTAGCCTGGAGTAGGTCAGCGTCAACCGTCTCGTTGTCCGATGTCCGGGAAACGGCTGAGAGTTCGCTCTGCCAAGGACTTATGTGCCGCCGCCATGACCTTCGGAAAATGCGTCCAGCGGAAACTTCCACGTGCGGGCCCCATCGTGGGTGAACGCCAACAACCCAGATGACTCGGTCGATTGCCAAACGTGATACACCCGCACGGCGTCCACCGCAGGCCTGCTGGTCGCGAAGGAATTCACTTTGTGCTTCTTGGACGAACGAATGGTCTCCGTCTGTCGCCAGCGCTCTTTGCCCGTCTTCGCGTCGCTGACGCCCGATCCATTGGGACCCTGAAAGCGAGTCCATTTCTGGGCCATTCCGTCCGAAGTCATCGCCAAGTCTGTGGTCAGTACCACCACGCGAACGAACAACGGACACGTCGAAAACATCACTTGGCCTCTCATTGTACCGGTCATGGGTCAGAATGACCCCGGCTGTGGCGCACGCGGCTCGCGTGCGATTCGCTCAGACAATACTCGCGTCTCGCTGCGGCTGCCATTGGCCGTATGTTCTTCCCATCACAGAGCCGTCTTGACGTCTTCGAGGTCGGCGAAATCGACCAGCACATCACCAGTAAATTGGAAGAACCAATCGGTGTCGGTATCGCCGGTCAGACTGTCTGCCGCGTTGGCGTCGTTTTTCACCGTCGTGCTGTTGAGCTTGTTCGTGCCGTTCAACCCACCGCCATTTCGCAAGTTGGTTTGACGAGTGGCCAAACTCTCGGCACTGGTCCATTCTGCCATGATCGCTGTCAGCGCGGCGGGCGTATTAATCGACGTGGTAATCGTGCCGCCGATCAAGATGTCGTCGCCGGCACCACCGTAGAGATTGTCGATTCCCGTTCCACCGACCAGCAGATCGCGACCGCCTCCACCGATGAGCGAATCATTCTTCGTGCCGCCAACCAGCACATCGTCACCATTGCCGCCTTGCAGAGTGACCGTGCCGAGCGTGAAGGCGTTCGTGCGAATCACATTGGCCGAATCGCCGCCCGTGAGGTTGGCAGTTTCAATGCTACTGAGCTTCAGTGTGCCGAAGCCGGTCGTCACGAGCGAGGAGTTGCTCAACGTCATGTTGGCGTCTCGAGTGGCGAAGAGCGTGTCGATACCGTTGCTGCCGGCGAGCGTACCGATGCCCGTCCAACCATCGACCGTGAAGGTGTTGTTTCCTGCGCCACCGGTGAGCGTCGCTTTCGTGAAGCCACTCAGCGCGACGTTCAAGCCGTCGCTGGTTTGTAACGACGAGTTCGACAACAGGAAGTTCGCGTTCTTGCTGGCCACGATGGTGTCGGTCGAGCCTCCGCCACCAATGAAGTTTCCAGCACCGGTCCAACCGCTGACGGTGAAGGAGTTGGAACTCGTGCCGCCGGTCAGATTGGCGACCTGCAAATTCGCCAAAGTGTCGGTACCGGCCCCGATCAGTTTGGTATTGGTCAGCGTGAATTTTACGTTGCCCGATTCGATCAACGTGTTGGTGCCAGTGCCGCCATCGAGTGAGTCATTTCCCTTGTCGCCTCGCAAGGTGTCGTTGCCCATTCCGGCGTTGAGCGTGTCCGCGCTGGCCGCCCCATTGAGCACGTCGTCGCCAGTTCCGCCGAGTTGCAGTGCGGGGCGTGCGGCCAAGTTGGACGAGTTGACAATGTTGACCATGTCGTTGTCATCATGAGTCCGCACGCGGAATTGAGCCGTCGAGTTATAGGCGTAGGAGTACATCGCGCTGATCGAACCACTCAGGCCGAGTGTCACATTGCCTGTTTTCGTGGCCGGATAAGTGAGCGTGACTGTGTCCGCAGCAGCGCCACCGTGGACGTGGATTGTGGACGTGGTCGCGTAGGCTCCGACGAACGGAACCGTGTTGTCCTCGTTCACTGGATCAAAGTCGTTTTCGATGATCGCGTTGCTTGGATCGGCCACAGCCAGGATGAAATAGTCACTGCCGACTTCCGGCTTCCAGGCACCGGGAAGAAGTACCTGCGAGCCGATCGTGAAAGTGAGCGTGTGCGAACCGACTGCCAAGTCCGTCGCGTTGCTGATCGTGACGGTACTCAGGATGGTGTCTGTGTCGTCGGCCAGCGTGTCCGTCGATTGCAGGAACCGCAGGCTGATTGGACTGGTGACGGGCAAATTGATGATGTGGTACTGGACGGTCAGTGTTGTCTTGCCGTCGGCGGTGACGGAGTCCAGCACGATGTCGGGCACGTTCGGGTTCTGAACCGTCACGGCGGCTGAGCGCAGGTCGCTCGTGAAGCTCTGCGCGTACAAGGTTTCGCCGATGTTTGCGATTGCTCTGGCGAGCAATCGCGCCTGCCCCACCAGCCAATCGCTGGAAGACCCTGCCCACGTCCACCCGTCCGCTCCATTCGTGTCTGTCCCCAGTAGTTCGTCAGACTCTGCGGCTCCGTTGTTGTTCGCGTCCCGATAGAACACCACGCGATTGACCGAATCCGTGATGGCATTCGCTTCCAGGGTTGCTACCAGCGAGACTTCATCCAACGGGGTCGTGATATCTGGCGAGGCGGTTAGCAAGCTGATCACGGGAAAGACGGGAGCGTCTTGCACATTCAGAACGGTCGAGACCCAATTGCCGCGTCTGAAGTCAGAGTCGGATTCGGTCGGTCTGGCCAGAATAGTCACCGGCCCGATAGGCCATTCGTCCGTGGGAAAGTTGACCCAACTCCAACCGTTGGTGCCATCGAAGTCAGGGGACAGTCGCTCGTCCACCGACGTTGAAAAGCCATCCGGGTTGAGATCAACAACTCCGTTGTTGTTGATGTCACGATAAAACTCGACGTAGGTGACTCGCCCCGTGACCTCGTTGGCACGAACCGTGGCGAACTGAAAGCGAGCCGTCGAACTCGGGTTCGCGCTCAAAAAACCAATCGCCGGTTGAGTGGGAGGCGTGAAGGCCGTCACGTTCACAATCGTCGAAATCCAGCCGCTGACAGCCCCGCTGTTGTCGATCACCCGTGCCAAAACGGTAACCGGTCCAACGGGCCAGCCAGTCGTTTCCGTTCCCTTCGACCAGCCGTTTGAACTGTAAACATCGGTGCCCAGCAGTTCGTCTGCCGTGCCGACACCATCGCGATTCACGTCGCGATAGAACTCGACGCTCGTCACGAGACCAGTCACCGCCGTCGCGACCAAGTCCACATACTGCGTTTGTCGCACGGGATTCGGACTGGCGGTCAGCGTGCCGATCGTCGGAGCGGGTGTCTCGCGTGATTCCACTTTGCCGCGAATCGAAATCGTGAACGGGGCTTCGTCGGGATCATTGTTCGGGATGCGGATGACACCGACCTTGAAACCGGACGAGACGTTGTTGAGTTGGACAATGAATGTCGCGGAAGTGCCCGGTTCCAGACTCTGGCTCGACAAACTGTTGAGCGTGTAGCCCGCCGGCAGTTCGATGTTGCCCAGCGTCAAGGGAGCGGTCCCTTCGTTGCGAACGGTAAAGAGTCGATACGGCTCACTCTGTCCTTCCTCGACCGTGCCGAAGTCAATCGCCGATAAACCACCATTGATCAGGTTCGTCGCCCCTTGAAGTACCGTGATCTCAGGTGCGGCGACTGCGCTCGCGACGACACTGCCACGAATCCCAATCAGAAACGGATTCTCGTCCGAGTCGTTGCTCGCGATCGTGATGTTGCCGGACTTTGAACCCAGCGTGGTGCTGTCCATTCTGACGGTCAACGTGTCCGCCCCGCCGGGGACCAAGCTCGTCGACAGTCCATCAACCAGCGTGAAGCCAACCGGAAGCTCGCCAATGCTCAACCCCGTCAGCGTCGCATTGCCCGCGTTCAGAACCGTGAAACTCCGAGTTGAACCACTCCCGTTTTGACTGATGGTTCCAAAGTCGATTGGCGTCGCTGAGCCGTTATTCAATCCGCCACCGCTTTGCAGAACGGCGATGTCCGGCACCTGCGCCGCCGGGACAGGCAGGCTGAAGTCCAGCCGATACGCCCCCGTTCGCTCCGCAACATTCAACGACCAATAAGCCCCGGCGCGGACGTAGTAGGTTTCGCCTCTGACGACCTGTCGCCGAACCGTTTCCGATCCTCGGCTCCGTGTCGCGTCGGCCGGTAGGCCGATCACGTTCCGCGCCTCATCGTAGAGAACCAACTGGCTATCGAGGCTGCTTCCCGGTGCCGCAGTCTGAGTGATCGCCAGATTCCCGCTTCGCGGTGCTGTGAATCGAAACAGGTCGGTGTCACCGTTTGTTTCAATTCTGCCATCAAAGGCCCACGATCCCGACGCCAGTGCGACCGCCGAACTGGCTCCTTGAAACGTATCGGCGACGTCGTCTGCACTGCTCCCACCGGCTGGGATGGTTTGCAGAAGTGACCACTGGAAGCCGAGATTAACCGCTCCAGGCGACAGTGTGATCGGCTGATTGGCCGCGTCCTTCACCGCGACGTTACTGTAAAGACCCGGCCGTCTCGATCGAGGAAAGTCCTTTGGACGTTCAAAACTGGATCACGATAAAATGCGGTTCCATTTCGGCCTGCCAAGTCGATCGTCCACTGATACCAATCGTGTACCTCGGCGTGATTCAAACCGCTCGTGTTGCCTTCGCGCCCATTCCAACTCTGAAGCTGGGAGTTCAGATTGACGTTCACGCTACCCACGATCACCTGACCTTCGAGATTCAACAGACCGGGCAACGTCTGATAGTAGTTGTCTGCAAAATCGACGAACGAATTTGCGACGGTCACAGGTGGGTCGGAGTATTGGAAAGTCGCCAGAATGACGGGTGGTAATCCCTCGCCAGATTTCACCGGGTGAGGATCAAGAGTTGTCATTTGCACAAAACCGATCTTTGACCTGGTTTGGTCGTTGAGCTCCGTCGATAGGCGTTCGATCACCTCGCTGTTGACCACGGCACCACGGCTATGGCCGATGAAGTGTAGATTGAGAGGTTCAGTAGTCTCTGGAGCCACCAGCCGCGCAACGATTGTGTTGAAGAGAAACACTCCAGCCGCTTCAGCCCAACTATTTGAGTCCATCTGCGAGCGAAAGGGACCTGAGTACGCGGAAGTGTTGTTGCTTTGATCGGACCAGTCCAACAACAAGAATGGCCCGTTCCCGCCGCCGCTTAACGGTTGATCGAAATTAACCTTTGACGAACGAATCTCTGCCGCGCCATTGACACGCTCATCCGCAGGTAATCGGTCGTTGATGGCAGTTGCCATGTCATATGCCCAGTCGGGAAATCCGGCACCAATAAACGCGAACCCGTGCGTGATCACAAACAAATCGTTCGTCAGCAGGATTCGGTCTTCGAGTTGCTGGCAATAACACGCTGGTTGAGTTGTCCGCTGCCGTCTGGCTGAATGTTGCGGCTGTCGCAAACGTCGGCGTGACAGATGTGACTTCAATGTTCCGAACCAATTACTCAATCGCATTTCAAATCCCTCTCAGAGACTAACCTTGAAACGGTGATACCGCCGAATTGGGGATCGCCCCAATTACGGTTTGGGTTCGCCGGCGCTCACGACATACTTGTCAAGCATCATTTCCAGTGACATGGAAACGGCGTCGATGCCCGAACCGGTTTGCGTCCATTCCAAAAACGTGCCGATTTCGATTCCACGCTCACATGCCTCTTCACGCAGCACGCTCGCCATATAGGCTGCGAGACCTTCCAATCGGGCATGAAGTTCATCGGGGTTGCAAGTCAGTCGATCACTCATGTTGAGACCACTCGAATTCTGCGGATCACTACGCCGTTCGACGACGCAAGGCGTATCACCGGATCCGACCGTTTGCTGTTACTTGCTGAGGCGTGGGTATTCATATTCCTCGACATCCAGACGCTTCGGATCGGCCAACTCCTTCAACAGCGGCTTGAGAATCTTGTCGAGGTTTTCCTTCGCATTATCTACACCGTGCTCGAACGTCATTTCCTTTGGCGGACGTTCTTTACCAAAGTCCTTCGGAAATTGAAGTTGGCGCTCGCTCATCTCAAACGCAACGGTTCTGAACAAAGCAGAAGTAGAGGAAAAGATCGCTGGGACGTTCTCATTGGGTGTGTTTTGGAAAGGCCCTTTGGGAATGGAGTCCCAGCGATGTGTGCGCAGATTAAGTTT
>SYJG01000075.1 GCA_005798445.1 Planctomyces sp. | reverse complement strand
CTGTCCCGTACTGTCGTTCCATGGTGGTTCCTCCGTTCTTGACTTGAACTTCCATCGGGGAACGTAATCCCCGACGGAGGAACCGCCTACTTCTTCAACTATCTCAGGGACATCTTCGCATGCGCGCTCGACCCGTGCGAGTGGGACAGCGTCCGACGTTGTCGATCCATTCGCGATTGTGGAGAGTGACGAGATGCTTTCGCACCGTCGCGACCGGCAGCCGCGACTTTTGCGCGAGCTTGCCAGCGGAGACGAACGTCTCTTAGTTGGCCTCGCGAAGAATACCTCCCAGAGTTTGCACGGCGGGTCCGACGTCGCGCATGATCGACAACGGCAGCTTGAGCCATTCGCCGTTGAGCGAGGCAAGCAAACTGATTTCCTCGCGCGGCGGCGCGTCGGTGTCTGTCACCACGATCCGCCCTCCGGTCGTAGTTCGATGCGATGCGCTCCCGGCAGCCGGCGTAGCTCATCGACGGGGACGAGCCGCACACGAGCCGCACCGCCGTCTCCGGCCGATACCTCGCGATGACTCCCCGACAGCACCGCTTCGCGCAGCACACTCGCGCGGACGATGACCACTTCATCGGCAAGCACGATGGCCCACCAGGTCGCCGTCGTGGTCACGATGCCGGAATGCTGACGGTGATACGACACCTCGATAGCGACGTGCCCCGTCTGCGCCGCTCGCCGATCCGTCTTCACCTCGATGCGCCCGATCAGTAGTAGGTCATACGGAGCACGACCGAGCGAGCGCGTCACTTCCCAGCCGAGCCGCGCGAAGTGCTCACCCACGAGCCGCTCGCCATCATCGCCGAGCAACTTCTTTTCGTTCCACTGCGGAGAGTCGGGACGGCGCATCACTGGCCCTCCCGCGTCGCATCAGTCGAGCCGACAATCGGAAAGCCGGCGAGCCAGGCATCCACGTCTGAACGTCGCCAGCGAATGCACTGACTTGTGAGCGTGATAGCCGGCGGGAGCTTGCCCGCTTCTTTCCATCGCCAAATGGACGGCTTGCTCACGGCGAGCATCCGCGCGAGTTCGGCAGCGTCGATCAATGCAGACGGAACGAGGCTGGTGTCACTTCGCATGATGCGACACCTCCCGTTTCGTCAGCCGCAGATCGTTCGCGAACGTCAGCTTGATGCCGAACCGCTCTGAGAGTTCGCGTTTTGCGGACAACTCCAATTCGCGGTCGTGTGATAGTCGAGCCGCGCGGATGATCGACACCAAAGCCGTCATGCGACCGGCCGAGTCTTCTGTTTCGGGCATCGTGGAAAACTCCGCGAGTGTTCTGAGGCGGGCAGTCTTGCCCCTTTCAAACACCCGCGTTCGTTCACTTTTCCGAGTGAACGCGGCCACGTCTCGCCGATGCTGACCAATGAAAAGAGCCGAGTTTCCCTGAGAAAACTCAGCTTCACAATCTTTTCAATTTTCCCGCGCGCGTTCACTCGCCACGCGAATCGTTCACCTTGCGGCTAGCGCGTCTTCGCCCGTCGATCGTTCCGTCGCTCCGCCTTCCCCAACTTTCGCGCCGCCTCAAGAGCCTTCCAACTCGCCGTCTTGTGAATCCCGGCGCGAGAACATTTCAGTTCTGTTTCAAACTCAGTGATGCTCCAACCTGATGATTCGGGTTTCTCAAACAACACGAGCTTCATTCTTTGGTCAATCGTCATCCGCTTCCCGTGTTGTTCACGAGGCGGCTTGTCGGCAACGGATGCCGGTTGCGGTAGTGCGGCCCGCAGTTCAGCGGCATGTTGTCGCAGCCGGCCGAGCCAGGCAGTTGATAGCCCTTCATCGGTTCGGCGAACGCGGCCATCCTCGCCGATGACGTCGGTGCGAATCGGCGGATGGTCAACGTAGTCCATGACTCGGCGGACGAACTTGCCGTCGATCCTGTCTCAAGTGCCGAGCATCAGCGGGTCGCGGCCAAAATACACAAACAATCCCGCGACCGTTCCACACAAACGATGCGACGCCTGTTTGACCGCGTAATGGTCGAGCCATCCGGCAGGCCACTCTTGAGTCAGCCACGGAACATTTCGATCGGCAACTTTCTCCGCGACAATGGCCAAACCCGGCGGATCGACGTAGAGCAACGATTCCAACTTGTCGAGCACTGGCTCCACTGGCAAATCGTTCGCTTCCGATTCGCGAATCGAGTTGAGCACGTCATCGGTGACAACCGACTTGGCAATCACGTCCGCCAACTCAAGTGCGGCATCAGCGATGGCACGCAAGGTTTCGGCGTTGGGAAATCCAATTACCTCTTGAGCAGACTTCGCGGCCATCCTGTCCCCCTACGTTTGCGGGACGGCCCAGCCGGCGAGCGCGACAACGTAGGCAACGCGCATCAGCCGGCCGAACCATTTCACGCCGCGACCGCTTGCAAGACAGTCTCGGCAACCCGTTCGGCGAATTGTCAAAGCGAACCGGATTCGGTCAAGATTGAGATTGAACCGTTCGCATCAAACGCAAGGGAACAAAACATGATTCTTGGCTTCGTGCTCATCGCCGTCGGCATCGTGTGTTGGATTGCCGGACTCATCAGCCAAGACACTCCGAATGCGTCGATTTGTGGGACGCTGTTTTTTTGTCGGCGGATTGCTAATCATCAAACTCTCTGCAATCGAAGGCTTACTGCAATCCGCGCGCGGCGGACTCCGAAAAATCGCCCCAGACAATTCTGCGGACAGCATCGCTGAAAAGGCTCGTCAGTTGCAGGCGTCGGGAGAGTTACTCGCTGAACGTGACCAGCGATTAGCACGCTCGAAAAAAACGAATTGACTCTCCGCAAAAGCATGTCAGCCCAACTCTCGAAAGGAACAAATCGTGTCCAAAAAAGACTATGCCTTCATCTCCACCATCGGACTCAATTTCTTATTGCTGATCGTCGTCGCGTTGAAGCCCTCGCCGGTCGCGACTCCGGCGAACATTGAGTTGCCGGATACGCTCGCACTACGAGAACTCACGATCGTTGACGACAACGGCAAAACACGCATTCGACTGTCCTCGGAAAAGACCGACCTAATAGACGGGTCTCCCAGCATCGTTTTGTACGGGTCGAAATCAGGTCGCGATGCCGGAGTTTTCCACTCGGTCCAACTCCGCGCATCAGAAACAACGGCGAGCGTCTGGATGCAAAACATGCCCAGCTTTCTGAAGCTCACCTCAAATGGCATCGGAGGGAAGCCCGCGATTGATTCGTCGAAGTGACCCGTCTCGCCGCTTCCGTCGATTGCAACCGCTCGAATTCCGCTCGCGGCGGACAGCCGAGCTTGTCCCAAAGTCTGAGCGTTCGCTGCGACCACAGCTTCAATCGGCCAACCGTGACCGATGCCGGAATCGAACCGGCCGCGTTCAATCGCCGCAACGTCGCAACCGAAACGCCCAGCAGTCGCGCCGCTTCGCGAGCACGGACGAGCAACGGTTTCATTCGATGCCGTCGCTTGGTCCGTCGATCGTGCGCCGGTTGAGCGACCGGCACGCCCAACAACTCGTTGAGCAAGTCGAATTGCGTCAGGTCATGTAATTCCACGTCAGACATGGTCACACCCGATTGATTGAGTTACCGGTTGAAATTTTGGAGTCCACACAAATTTCCCGCGATGCTTCTGGCGAAGCCCGCCCGCCTCGAAACCGCGTCAAAGAACCTCGGAAAATTAGGGGGCAGTCGCAGTACCGCCCCCTCGGTTGGACAACGCCCCTCCCTTTGTTTTTCAAAGCGCTACGGTGCGCAGTTTTCGGAAGGCTGATACGAATTTCGGGACGATGGCTACGCCCCTGCGTCGCGGCAGTCCCCAGGTAGTACCTTAGCCTTTCTTGGCAGACGTGGCCTCACGAGCCGGCCTCTTGCCCTGCGTCCAACGCCGCGAGCATCATCCGCTTGACGACCGCCGACAGCTTCGGCCACGCGCTCACCAGCCGAGCCAATTCGGGGTCCGTTTCGGCCAGCGATAACAACCGTTCGCAGCCGTTTTCCGCCGTATCGGTTGCAACCATTTGTGCAACCACACTAGAATTATCCGCGTTTTTGCGGGCTTTCCCACGGACTTTTAATCCGTAGGTCCCGGGTTCGAGTCCCGGCACCTTCACTGATTCAGACGCAAGTGAATCCCCTGACAAATCGCCTCGTTGTTCGCTGGAAAGCGAGGCTTTTTCGTTGATCGCGACAATTGACCGTCGCCAACTCTGCAATCTTTGATGATAGTGATAAGAAGACTGATTTCGGCGGGGTGAATACAAGTCTTTTCAGAACTGAAATGAGAGCATGCGTGATCCGTTCTACCAGTGACTCGCATCGTTTGTGATTCAGAAGTGGCGACGACTGGGAGTGACTGCAATGTCAACTTCGTGTCGTCTGTTCCGCAGCCCACTGTCTGAGTGATCGACGAATAACATGCGAGTCACCGGGTACACTTCGAGCCAACATCAATTGCCCTCACTCTGGATTCTGGGAATCAATCACACACCCAATGATTGCCGTTGGCTCAGACAACTTTCCAGAAATGCAAGAGAGCCTGTTGCGAGCAAAGATATCGATCCATACGACCAACTACTGTCGTTCTTTTTGATTTCAATTGGGCTCACTTTGATGTTTTCCTCCAAACACTAAGGCTTAGGAGGCTTCCCATGTCGCGGTGCGAATTTCGGAAAAAGGCGTTTACACTCATCGAACTTTTGGTGGTCATCGCGATTATCGCGGTTTTGATCGCTTTGCTGCTCCCCGCCGTTCAACAGGCTCGTGAGGCGGCTCGCCGAACTCATTGCCGAGGCAACCTCAAACAAATTGGCCTCGCACTGCAGAATTACCATGACTCCGCCAAGCTCTTCCCGCCAGCTCGGCTCAATGTGGGTCATGTTGGCTGGAGCTACGGGAATCCAACACCGAAGAGGCCATTGAAATATACCAACGCCAGTGGTTGGACGATGCTGTTGCCGAATTTGGATAAGGGCTCGTTGTTCAAAAAATATGATCACAATCAGGCCGCTAGTTGGTCCTATGTGTACGGTGCCTTTTCCCTGGCAGACATGCAGGGCGATCCCGATGCCTCAGGAAATGCAGCGATCGTTAAGACCCGGCTTTCCATTTTCGAATGTCCAACCGATGGGAATCCTTTTTTTTATGAAGGCACGAACCAATACTACTCCATTAGTGCCACGACGACAGGTGGCGCTCGCACAAATTATGACTTTAACGTCCAGTATCTCGAATATTACTATCAGGGCTGTGCAATGGATCCGAATTGCTGGCCCACAAATCAACGATCGATGTTTGCTAATAACTCCAGTTCGAGTATGAAGAATTGCACAGACGGTTCAAGTAATACAGCCTTCGTTACTGAATCTGTTCGGAATGTTTGGAATGGGGTCCCACCCACATGGGGGCACGCCGGGCATGTGCAAGTCGGTATTGCGCTCGATCTGCCATGGCACGTCGGGATTAACAAATGGGGCAGTGCAACTGCGGCATGGCCGGGGCCGGGGTACAATCCTGCGGATTATATCCAAAGGGGCCGATTGTTAAACTGGGCTGCTGGCGGGAGCCTTCATGGAGGTGGCTGCCATATCTTGATGGGTGACGGCGCGGTTCGCTTCGTTAATCAGAACATCAGTGACACCACACTGACTTACCTTTCCAGGATCGCTGACAACAACGCCATCGGTGAATACTAGGAAAGTGACCTCGCATCGGAATGTGTCATGACACGGTTTCATTCGTAGGTTTCTAAACTCGAATGATCCCGTCGGTTGCTGACCTTGGTGGATTACTCCCAATAACTGACCGGATGCTAAATGTTTTTCATGAGTTCTGAATTCATTCCCCATTGGGAGGAGCTCATGACTGCGAGCTCGCGTTGTGTTCTTGGTTGCGTTCTTGCGTCCTCATTGCTGATTCTCACTGGCTGTTCAGACGGTTCATCACCGCCGCCAAAGCTGCCTGGCACCGTGAAAGTGACAGGGACAGCGACACTCGATGGAAAGCCACTTGAGGGTGCCATCATTCGTTTCTCGCCGATTTCGAACAAAGGATTTCACGGTGCGGCAGGAGTGGCCGATGCATCGG
This sequence comes from Planctomyces sp., assembly GCA_005798445.1. GTDB lineage: Bacteria > Planctomycetota > Planctomycetia > Planctomycetales > Planctomycetaceae > SXKJ01. The sequence continues at coordinate 5,446 of SYJG01000075.1, read as the reverse complement.
GAAAATATGAGCTTGTCACGGACATCGGGAATGGGCAGAGCAGTCCGGGCGTCATTCCCGGGGACTACACGATTTACGTCAGCCGGATGGTCAAACCCGATGGATCGCTGCTGCCTGCCAATTCAAAAGAACCACCCATGATGTTGGGAGCACGGGACACAATCCCGCTCAAATACGTCACCGGAAAAGTAACCTTAAAGTACACCGTATTGCCGGAAGGTGGATCATTCGATATCGCGCTGGATTCGAAATAGGCGAGTAAATCACCAACGAACTTACGGGCCGCACTATTTATTGTTGGGCTTGAGCCGTATGACTTCCGCACGGAGCGGTGATTGCTCTGCACCTGCTTTGGCGAGCAATGAAGAATCAAATCGTGAATTCGAAACGATGTTGGTTTGGCGTTTTGGCACTTATCGCGATTGCAGCGGGAAGCGTCGTAGTAAAACGAGCGTGGAAGCCTTCGGCTACGGACCTTGTCTCAGCCGCCAGGAAGGCGTCTCTGCGAGGCGATTTGGAAGGGGCTCACAGCATCGCACTGACTGCTGTAGCTCTGTATCCAAAATCTTCAAAAGTTCGTCTGACAGCAGCCGAAATTGAACTGAGGCAAAATCGCATCGAAGAGGCACTGGCTCAGTTGGAACAGGTTTCGGACGATGGCAGTGCTTCCGCACTGAACGCCATTGGAAACGCCGGAGACCTCTTGTTTCAGTTGCATCGACTGACTGAGGCGGAGCGGCGATTCCGCCGCATTTTGGAGGTTGATTCCAAAAGCCTGTTGGCTAGGAAGCGACTGGCGACTCTGCTCGCACTTGCTGGACGGCGTTTGGAGGCGAGTCAATTCTATTTTGAAATCGTCAAATCCGGGCAATTTGACACACACGAACTCGCGCTGCTCGGAGACGTCGAGCAAGTGTACGAAAACCCCGAATTGGTTGATCATCTCGCCCAGCCCAGCCTCAATGACCCATGCCTTCTGCAAGCTGCCGCTCGGTTCGCGCTGTTTCGCCACGAATCGACGAAGGCTTTGAGTTTGTACCGGCAGCTTGTCCGTATGCGGCCCCAGGATATCGACATGCAGGCAGGGTTCGGCCGGGCGCTGATTGATGCGGGGACGGACGAAGAGTTTTTGAAATGGCATTCGTCCCAGCCGAACGCGGCTGACGAGCATCCTGACATTTGGGACGTTCGTGGACGTTTCGCTCAAAGACGAAACGAGCACAACGTTGCGATTCGCTGTTATCTGGAGGCCATTCGACGTGATCCCAATCTGCGCCACGCGCATTATCAGTTGGCGGCGTTGCTGCACCGGCTCGGCGATAGCGAGCGATCGAATTTGTTTCAGCAGCGTACCGACCAATTGAATGCGCTTTCAGACACTCTCGCCCTCATTCACATCGACAGTAGCCGGAGTGATCTATTGGAACGAGCGGGACGATTGAGCAGCGCTCTTGGCAGGCCCTGGGAAACTTGGGGATGGTTGCAGGCAACCGCTTCGAACCCGGACCGTCGTGAACTTCGTGGACAAGCCGAGCGTCTCATGCGAGCGTTTGACGCCGACACTCCGCTGGTGTTGCCCGAAGGTCGACTCGTGTCACGATTCGACCTTGCGAAATTCCCCTTACCAGCCTGGAAAAGTTCAGCTGCAACTGCGGACAAAGAACAGTTGCCGACAAGTTCTCGCTGGATCAAAGGCATCCAGTTCAAAGACACCGCTCATGAAGCCGGTTTGGATTTCACTTATTTCAACGGCCATGATCCAAATGTCGCCGGAATGCAAATTTGGGAGGGTCCAGGCGGCGGTGTGGCGGTGCTCGATTACGACAGTGATACCTGGCCTGACCTCTATTTCACTCAAGGTTGTGACTGGCCGCAACAACCTGGCCAAACGAAGTACCTCGACCGTCTGTTCCGAAACTTGGGTAACAATCGATTCGTCGATGTGACGGAGGAGACCCGTTTGGGTGATCCGAGTTTCAGTCATGGTGCCACGATCGGAGATTATGATTCCGATGGTTTCCCCGATCTCTATGTTTGCAATATCGGTTCGAACCGCCTGTATCGAAATTGTGGCGACGGGACGTTCGCGGACGTCACAAGCGAATGCGGTCTGACGAGCAAAGGCTGGTCGACGAGCGGCTTGATCGCGGATCTCAATGGAGATTCCCTGCCAGAAATCTACGATGTGACCTACTTGTCAGGTCGCGAGCCCTTTGAGCATATTTGCCACGATAAGCAGCGCGACAGCTCGCCGCGAACGTGTTCTCCGGCTGTTTTCCAAGCCGAACAGGACCGACTGTTCCTCAATCGCGGCGACGGGACGTTTACGGACATCAGCGCTGAGGCGGGAATTCACGCTCCCGATGGGAAGGGGTTGGGAATTGTGGCCGGAGATTTTGATGGAACGAGTCGGATCAGTCTGTTTGTCGCGAACGACACCACGGCCAACTTTCTTTTTATCAATCGAACTGCCGGACCATCAGAGACTCCGAGTTTCTTGGAGCAAGGGGTCCTTTCTGGCTGTGCTTTTGATCTCAGCGGGAAAGCCCAAGCCAGCATGGGGGTCGCGGCCGATGATGCGGACGGAGATGGATTGACCGACCTGTTTGTGACGAATTTTTACAACGAGTACAACGTGCTCTACCGACAGTTATCAGGAGGAGGATTCTCCGACACTTCCAACATCGCCCGACTGAAAGAACCGAGCTTGGCCAAACTGGGATTCGGCACGCAGTTTATCGACGGTGATCTTGATGGCTGGCCAGACCTAGTGGTCGCCAATGGACACGTCGACGACTTTCGCTCTCACGGCATCCCGTTTCGGATGCAGGCTCAATACTTCGCGAATCTGGGTGCTGGCCGGTTCGCTGAGTTGTCGGCGGAACAATTGGGTGATTACTTTCAACAGGAGCTGCTGGGCCGAGGTCTGGCTCGGCTCGATTGGAATCGGGACGGACGTGAAGATTTCGTGGTTTCCAATCTCAATTCGCCTGCATGTCTGGTCACGAATCAAACGGCCGCAACTGGTCACTTCCTGGCTCTGCAACTTCGCGGCGTCGAGTCCAATCGAGATGCAATCGGGGCGGTTGTCAAAATCACGACTGCCGGTCAGACACGGACGAAGCAGTTGACTGCCGGCGACGGGTATCAAGCGAGCAATCAGCGACAACTGCTGTTCGGGCTTGGCGACGACATCATCGTGGAATCGCTTTCCGTCCGTTGGCCATCGGGCCGGGAGCAGACCTTTTTGCATGTGACCGGTGACTCGGAATTTATGCTGATTGAGGGACGAGCCGACTTGGCACGAATTCCGAAACCGTAGGGTGGCGATGACGAACAACCGTATTGTCATTCTGCTGAGCAACAAAGTTCGAATTCGTTTCGCAATCAGGACTACTCCCGAGCAATGGGTGTCAATGGTTGCCGCGAGCCGTGATTTTGGAGGAGTCCTCGTTACGATCCCGGTGCCGTGCTTTATTGGTCTTTGAATGAGGAGTACGCCAAATGCTGACTGCGGAGTCTCGTTGTCGCTCGTTTCCGTCGCTGGCGGAAATGGTCTATCTCAACACCGCTGCCGAGGGAATACCTCCACTCGAAGTTCGCGAGGCGCTCGATCAGTACTTCCGAGACAAGCAACTCGGCATGGACGGCCGCGAACGGCACTTCGCGGCGCTCGAAGAAACGAAAGCTCTTGTCGCCGAGCTGTACGGTCTGACTCCGTCGGAGATCGGCATCTGCTCGTGTTCGTCCGAGGCGTACAACCTTGCGGCACTGGCGTTGCAGTTGCGCGAGGGAGATGAAGTCGTCATCAACGATCTCGACTTCCCCGCCGGAGCGACACCGTGGCTGCTGCCAACCTGCCCAGCGAAAGTTCGCCTTTGGAAATCTCGCGACGGAGCACTACGAGTCGAAGACCTGACCCCGTTGTTGACCTCAAGAACTCGACTCGTGACGGTGTCGAAAGTGAGTTTCTTCAATGGATTCCGCTTGTCGCTGCCTGCCGTCGTTGAGGCGGTGCGTCGTCACTCCCCTGCCCTGTTGGCGGTCGATGTCACTCAAGCCTTGGGTCGTATTCCGCTCGATTTGGCCGGAGCGGATTTAATCGTCAGCAGCACTCACAAATGGATTCTGGCCAGCCACGGCGGTGGGCTGGTCGGAGTGCCCTCCGCGCGAGCGTCCGATTGGCATGTGCCGGCTGGAGGTTGGTTCAACTTGGACGACGCCTTCGGAGCGACACGATTCGATCGCGCCGTGAGCAAGCCGGGAGCGGCCGGCTTCGCGGTTGGAATGCCGAACTTTCCCGCGATCTACGCGATTCGCGCGGCGCTCACATACCTCAAAACGGTGGGGGTGACGAGGATCAATCAATCCGCTCAACCTTTGGTTGAGGAGTGCCTTGCGGAATTTGCCAAGCTGCCAATCGAGCTGCTCACGCCGCGAGACGTATCGCTCGTCGCAGGAATTATCGCCTTCCGGCATCCGGCCGCCGAAACAATCGCTCAGCGGCTGCGTTCCCAGCACATCCACGTCATGTCCCACGCCGGCCGCCTGCGAGTCGCCATCCACGGCTACAACACGCGAGACGACATCACCACGCTGTTGCGTGAACTCGCAGCGTCGCTGAAATCGTTGGGGTGACGTGCCGTCCATCAATCTTTGCAAGAATTCGCGGCCATCAAAACGGACCGATCTTGCGCTCGCGGTTCGACGGATGTGTGCTTATAGTCCCCCTCGGTTGGTTTGACGACGCGACTCGCTGCGTTGGTTCTTCTGAATCGCTTGCTGCTTCCTCCATCGCCTTGCCCACCTGGTGAGCCACCACATTTGGCTCCTTTCGATTCGGCCCGGAAAGTCCGCAGGGCCGACAATGATTTTTGGGAGAGCGAGCAAGTGGGAAAGAAGTTGTACGTTGGAAATTTGAGCTACGAAGTGACGAGCTCAGACTTGGAAACCCTGTTCGGCCAATTCGGCACGGTGCAGAGTGCTCAAGTCATTCAAGATCGGGACACCGGTCGGAGCAAAGGTTTCGGATTCGTCGAGATGGGGGACGATAACTCCGCCAACGAAGCGATCCGTGGCCTGCACGAGAAGGATCACGGCGGACGTCCGTTGACCGTCAACGAGGCTCGCCCCCGCGAAGAACGCGGTGGTGGAGGTGGCGGCCGTGGTGGCTACGGTGGAGGTGGCCGCGGCGGCTACGGAGGAGGAGGTGGTGGTGGTGGCTACGGTCGCCGTTAAGCTTCTGGCTTCACGATGAAACTCAATAGCCGAAGGGACACATCCGTGCTCCTTCGGCTTTTTCTTTTGGGTTCCTCAGCAGAATCTGTGAGTGATTTGTTTTTCAGGGAGGTTTCCAAGTTGGTGGAGGAGTGCGAGTTCGGCGACTCGCGAGGTGCGGAAGCCGTGGGATTTTCTCGACACCAGTTTGGCTTGGTTGTTCAAGCCT
>SYJG01000074.1 GCA_005798445.1 Planctomyces sp. | reverse complement strand
CTGCACGAGTATTACAACAAGAAGGGCTTGGCCGTGCTCGGCTTCCACTGCAACCAATTCGGCGCGCAAGAGCCGGGCAGTGACGAAGAGGTCGCCGACTTCTGCCAGAAGAACTACGGCGTGAAGTTCGACATGTTCTCGAAGGTGGACGTCAACGGCGATAAGGCCGCGGAACTCTTCAAGCAGCTCACCTCGAAGGAAGCGTTCGCCAAGGATGCCGGTCCCGTGAAGTGGAACTTCGAAAAATTCCTCGTCAGCAAAGAAGGCAAAGTCGTCGGCCGTTTCCGCACCGGTGTCGAACCGGACTCTGACGAAGTCGTCAAGGCGATTGAAGCCGAGCTGGCAAAGTAACGACGACTGTTGTGATTTGGGTGGCACAGCTTGCTTCAAGCTGTGTGCCGAAGGCATTGGAAACCAAAAGTTGGCGCGGTTACCAAATTGAACGTCCAACGTTTATTGAGCACCTTCTCCAGGGTTTCCGATGCTGCGCACACAGCTTGAAGCAAGCTGTGCCACCCGTTGATCCTTCGCGCTCGGCGCGGGTCTCCCGACCCCGCCGCTCGCTCGACCGAAGGTCTCCCACATGCGATACGTCATCGCCACAATTGTCTCAATCGTGATCCTCGCCGGAGGCGTTGGCTGGTATCTCTATCTACAAGAGAGCATCAAAGCCGATTTTCGCGCCGATTTTCAACGGGCAAAGGATGCCGGAGACTTGCCGCCAGAGATGCAGACCCTCGACTTCGAGACCGTCTGGCAGCAAGGCTTCGGGGGAGAAGTTTCGTCGGACACGATGAGAAAGATTACCACCACACGGGCACTGCGAGGACTCTGGTACGTGTGGGTCACTTTCGTCTGTGGCATCGCGTTCGGCATCGCCAATTGGATGAGTCCGCAACCACCTCAGCAGGAGTCGCAGCCATGACGACGATCGCACAACGTCGCTTGGTGTTTCTAATCGGGATGGGTGTCGCTGCACTCATCGCGTGGCCGCGAGATCGTGCTGACTCGCAAGAGTCGCCAACGTTCGATGCAGCCTCGGTCGAGTTTTTCCAAACGAAGGTGAAGCCGCTGCTGGAAGCTCGCTGCTTCGAGTGCCACGGTCCCGAAACAAAAGTCTTGAAGGGCGGACTGAGCCTCGTCTCGCGAACGGCAATTCTGCGCGGCGGCGATTCTGGTGCGGCGATCGTGCCGGGGAAGCCAGATGAAAGTCTGCTCGTCAAAGCGATCAACTACGTTGATTTCGAGATGCCCCCCAAGTCCCGTCTGCCCGAAGGTGAAGTCGCGATCCTCACCGAATGGGTCAAACGCGGCGCTCCGTGGAGTGTCGGCAAAGATGATCCGTCTCGTGACCTCAAGCCTGAAGCATTCCCGCTGGCCGAACGCAAAGCGAAGCATTGGGCCTGGAAACCGATCGCGCATTATGCCACTCCGAATGTCCGCTGGGAGGGCGAGGCTCCTGCCGAGCCGGCGCAGGTGACACGGCCTCCAACCAACGGCTCGGTGGGAGCCTCGCCCTCCCCGGATGACATCGACAAGTTCGTAATGGCCAAGTTGAAAGAACACCGCCTGACTCCCGCTCCCGCCGCCGATCGCCGCACGCTGCTGCGTCGTGTTTACTTCGCCCTCATCGGCCTCCCGCCAACGCCTGCCGAGGCAGACGAATTCGTCGCCGACAAATCGCCGACGCGCGAAGCCCTCGCGCGAGTCGTCGACCGCTTGCTCGACTCGCCCCACTTCGGAGAACGCTGGGGGCGGCACTGGCTCGATCTGGTCCGCTACGCCGAGACGCTCGGCCACGAGTTCGATTACCCGCTGCACCACGCGCACCAGTATCGCGATTATGTGATCCGAGCGCTGAACGCCGACGTGCCGTACGACCGCTTCGTCGTCGAACACATCGCGGGGGACTTGCTGCCCGTAGGGTGGGTCGAGTCATCGAGACCCACCAATCAAGCTCGCGAGAAATCCGATGGTGGGTCTCGCGGACTCGACCCACCCTACAACGCCCGTCTCCACCCCACCGACGGCTACAACGAATCGCTGCTCGCCACCGGCTTCTGGTTTCTCGGTGAGGACAAGCACGCACCCGTTGATGCCAAGGCGGAGCAAGCCGCGCGGATCGACAATCAGTTGGATGTTGTCTCAAAGACGTTTCTCGGACTGACGGTCGCCTGCGCGCGATGCCACGATCACAAGTTCGACGCGATTCGGACAGCGGACTACTACGCGCTCGCCGGTTTCCTGCAAAGTTCACGGCGACAGACGGCGTATCTCGATCCATACGGCAAGATTGACGCGGCAGTGGCGGAACTCAAGCGGCTGCGTGAAGGCGAGCGGGGTGGCGTCAGCCCCCCGGTGAATCAAGGCAACGCGAAGACAACCGGGGGGCTAACGCCCGCCCGCTCGCCTGACGTCAGCAAGTACCTGCTGGCCGCGCGCGAAGCCTTGCACGGAACGCCGAAGCCCGAGGATTCGAAGGACTCTCCACAAGGTCGGCCCGATGAACTCTTCGACGACTTCGAGTCTGACTCGTTCGTGAAATGGAAAGTCGAAGGTGGTGCGTTCGAACGGGGGCCGGCCACCGGGACATGGCCAGGGCAAATGCCGGTCAGTGGATTTGAAGGACGGCGGTTGTTGAATTCGTGGGCAGGTAGCGACGACCTCACCGGCAAGCTCACCTCGCCGCCGTTCGTGATTCGGCATCGAGCCATCAAGTTTTTGATTGGCGGCGGCAAACATCCGGGTGAGGCGTGCTTCAATCTCAAAGTCGACGGCAAGGTCGTGATCACCGCCACCGGCAAAAACAACGAACGGGTCGAGCCGATGGTTTGGGATGTCTCCCAGTGGCGTGACAAAGAGGGAGTGCTCGAAGTCATCGACTCCCGCAAAGGTGGCTGGGGTCACATCAACTTGGACCAGATCATCCTCACCGACGCAGGCGACGCTTTGATCACAAAGCGTCCGTTGGCCGTTGTCGCTCGCGAAGCGAAATTGAGCGTGCATGACCTTGAACAAGTCGCGCGGCTCCTGCAAAGCGACGAGGCTCAACGATCGACACACCCGTGGTGGTTGTGGCACGAATTCAATTCACGTCCGCTGGATGCCAAGCCGGAATCGTTTGATGCGCGAAAACGCGAACTCGCGGAACGCATCGCTGCCGAACAAAAGCGTGCCGACGAGTCACTTGTGAAGACGGAGCTCTTCGAGGATTTCTCCTCGACGCAATTCGTCGATCTGCAACATCCGGCTGGCGGCCGATGGCTGGTGGCCGATGGCCGTGATCCCAAATCGTCGAAGGGACAGGATCACAGCCATCAGCCATCAGCCGTCAGCCATCAGCCGAACAAGGCCTGGTTCGCCACCGGCTGGAGTTTCGGGGACGGCCCGAATGTGGACGGTGTCGCTCACAGTGGAGAACTCTCACCAAAGCTGCGTGGCGTGCTTCGATCTCCGACATTCACGATCACGCAGCCGCAGATTCTGTATCGCGTCGCCGGCAAGAACGCGCGCATCCGACTGGTGCTCGACGGCTATCAGATGATGGACTTCAGCGGCCTGCTGTTCAGCGGGACGACGTTCGAGGTCAACACCGACGGAAAGTGGATTTGGCATCGTCAGGCGGGCGACCTGCAAAATCATCTCGGCCGCCGAGCCTACATCGAACTGATCGACGATGGCGACGGCTGGATCGCCTGCGATGAAATCCGATTCACGAACGGTGGGCCAGAGCCAATCACACCGCCCCATCCGAGTCACGCGAAGCTGTTGGCCGATCCCGCCATCAAATCGGTGAACGATTTGGCGAAGCACATCGTGGGGCACGTTTCCAACGTGCCCGGTTCTGAGCCTGCGAGCGGACACGTTGAAAACGTGCCCCACGAGATTCCCGAACCGCTGCGTGCCATCGCCATCTGCGACGGCAACGCGGTGGACGAACACGTCTTCATCCGCGGCAATCACAAGAACCTCGGTCCCGAAGTTGGACGCCGAAACTTGGAAGCGCTCGACGGCATTGATCATCTGCTCGTCGATCGCGAACCGGGGAGCGGCCGCTTGCAGTTGGCTCGGCGGCTGATCGACGCGAAGTCGAATCCGTTCGTCCCGCGAGTCGCCGTCAACCGCGTCTGGCATCACCTCTTTGGCCGTGGCATCGTCGAGTCTGTCGATAACTTCGGGGTGCTCGGAAAGGAGCCGACGCATCCGGAGTTGCTCGATCATCTCGCCGAAACCTTCGTCGCCGACGGCTGGTCAGTGAAACGCTTGATCCGCCGCATCGTGCTGACGAACACCTGGCAAATGGCGAGCGAGTCACCATCTGCACCGCGACCGTCAGCGAGCGGCCCGAACTCCAACGAACTCGATCCGCAGAACCTCTGGCTGCACCGCGCCCCGATTCATCGACTCGAAGGGGAAGCGATCCGCGACTCGATGTTGCTGATCGCCGGCCGTTTGAATCGGCAATCGCTTGGCCCAAGCGTACCGGTCCACCTGACTCCGTTCATGCAGGGCCGAGGCCGACCCGGCAACAGCGGGCCGCTCGACGGCGATGGGCGACGCAGCATTTACACGTCGATCAATCGTAATTTCCTGTCACCGATGATGCTCGCCTTCGACACGCCGATCCCGTTCACGACGATCGGCCGCCGCAACGTCTCGAACGTGCCGGCTCAAGCGCTGATCCTGATGAACGACCCGTTCGTCCTCGACATGTCAAAACGCTGGGCCGAACGCTCGCTGAAGGAGAGCCCCGACTTGACGCCGGAACAGCGCATCGAGCGACTGTACCTCGACGCCTTCACCCGTTCACCGACCGCCGCCGAACAGGCCGAGGGTCTCGCGTTCCTGCAAGAACAAGCGAAGTCGTACAACCTCCCCGCCGATGGCTGGACCAAACACGCTCAAGTCTGGACCGACCTCTGCCACGTGCTGTTCAATGTCAAAGAATTCGTGTTCGTGAAATGACTTCTCTGTGCCCTCTGTGTCTCTGTGTTTTGACATCGGGTTTGAAACACAGAGGCACAGAGATCACAGAGAGGACCAGAGGATGAATTGATGCACTGCCGCCGCTTTGTAAGTCGACCGCAGACTCGCCGTGCGATGTTGCAATCGTGCGCCACCGGCTTCGGTGCCGTCGCGTTGGCCTCGTTGTTGAATGAGCCGGCGTTCGGTGCCGAGGCAACCTCGACGAGCGAGAAGAATCCGTTCGCCGCTCGGAAGCCGCATTTCGACGCGAAGGCGAAGAGTGTGATCTTCCTTTACATGGACGGCGGCGTGTCGCAGGTTGATTCGTTCGATCCGAAGCCGCGGCTCGATGCGGAGAACGGCAAGCCGTTCGGGATGAAGATCGAGAAGACGCAGTTCAACAACATCGGCAACACGCTGGCCAGTCCCTGGAAGTTCAAGCAGTACGGTGAGAGCGGCATTCCGGTCAGCGACTTGTTTCCGCACGTCGCGCAGCACGTTGACAAGCTGGCGGTCGTGCGGTCGTTGACGTCGCAGTTTCCAGAACACACGAACGCGAACTACTTCCTGCACACCGGCCACGGCCAGCAAGGCCGGCCGAGCATTGGGGCGTGGGTCGGCTACGGACTCGGCACCGAGTGCCAGGACTTGCCAGGCTTCATCGTGTTAAACGGCGGCCTGACTCCGCCGGGCGGAGCCGACAATTTCAACAGCGGATTCTTGCCGGCGAGCTTTCAAGCCAGCGTGCTCGGCGCGAGCGATCCGCCGGTGGCGAACATCAAACGAATGGAGCCGACGGCGGAATCCCAGCAACGCAAGCTCGACTTGATGCGGCGGCTGGATCGCAAACTGCTGGAGCAAACCGGGCCGGTCGATGCGCTCGAATCGGCGATCGCAAATTACGAACTCGCCGCGCGTATGCAAATGGCGGTGCCACGGTTGATGGACTTGTCGAACGAGACCGAGGCAACGCAAAAGGCCTACGGCCTGCAAGCCGACTTCGGTAACACGCGGACCTTCGGCCGCATTTGCTTGCTGGCTCGCCGACTGGTTGAGCGGGGCGTGCGGTTCATCGAGCTGACCTGTCCCGGCGGCAACGGCGACCGTTGGGATCAGCACAACAATCTCAAAGACGGCCACGCCAAGAACGCGCTGTCGGTCGATCAGCCCATCGCCGCGCTATTGGACGATCTCGCGCAGCGCGGGTTGCTCGACAGCACGCTCGTCGTCTGGTCGGGCGAGTTCGGCCGGACTCCGTTCGCGCAGGGTAACGACGGTCGCGATCACAACCCGTTCGCGTTCTCGATCTGGATGGCGGGGGGCGGCATCAAGGGAGGCACGACTTTCGGGCAGACCGATGAGTACGGCTACAAGTGTGTCGAGAACCGGCTCGAGATGCACGACCTGCACGCCACGATGCTACACCTGTTGGGTGTCGATCACACCAAGCAGACGTTCCGCTTTAGCGGCCGAGACATGCGTCTGACCGACGTGCATGGCCACGTCGTGAAAGAGATCCTCGCTTAAAGCCGAGCGTTTTCATCGTTGGCGAGCGGCAGGGCGTCAGCCCTCCGAGTCAATTGAGGTTGGAAGCACTCACGGACTCGGAGGGCTGACGCCCT
>SYJG01000009.1 GCA_005798445.1 Planctomyces sp. | reverse complement strand
TCCTACGGACTAGCCGTTCTCCTCCCGTTGCTCTCCACCCCGTCTCACGACGACGCAGTTACGTTCGGATACAAAGTTCAAACCAACTTCGACGAGGACTTACACCTCACTGATTCAATCCACTTGCAAACGCACTAGCTCAGTTGCTCCGCAACTGAGATTGCCAACGCGATTGCCAACGCGATTCCCAATTCCCGAGCCAAGACCAATCACCGCGCGACCTGACATCTGGTGCCGAACGACGTTCGAAATGCGAGTCGCGGGAGCGACTCGTCTACGTTGCCGCCGTTTCGTCGGATCACTTCTTTTCTTCGTGCTTGTGATCGTGGGCGTCGTGATCGTGTTCATGCTTGATCTGGCCTTCAAACTCTTTACCGCCGATGCTGACCTTGAACTTGCCGACGGTCTTCGGATCTTGATGGAACGCTTCGAACAAGGCTTCGCTGGTGATTTCAAAACGGGAGGCCTTGCCATCTTTGTCGGCCGGCCCTGCCGTCAAAGCGAAAGCGACGACGGGAGCATCCTTGCCGGGCAACTCGAGCGTGAGTTCTTTCGCTTCGATGTACACCGCAGTTTTCGCATCCGCGCCGAGCACATACAGAGTGAGCTTGCTTTTCTCCTCGTCGACGACCGCCTCCGCGTGGAATTCTTCCTCACCCAGTTCGATCAAATCGCCGTCATGCGGCCCGTGGCCGTGGCCATGATCGTGCGTATGAGCATGACCGTGCTCGGCATCGTGCGAGGTGTCCTTCCCTTTGTCGAAGGTGCGGTAGTCGCCCCCTTTGTCTCCGCCACAGCCGGCGAGTCCAAACAGCCCCAGCATCACCGCCGCCGACAACAACCACATTCCTGATTTCGTTCGCATCTCCATTCGCCTTTCGATATTCCAGAGTTTTCAACAGTCTCAACCAGTCGTCGTGTGACGGGCCGGATTATGGATGACATTGATCGGGAGGGCGAGGCTCCCGCCGAGCCGGTGTGTGAATCCCGCGTAATCCCCGCATCGGCTCGGCGGGAGCCTCGCCCTCCCGAACACGAATGTCATGCCGGCTCTGGGGCGGCCTCTTCCGAGTAGAACCAGTTGGCCACGAAGTGCTCGCCACAGAAGACGATCAGCACCAGCAGCAGGATCAGCGGATAAATCTCCTCGCCGAGCCGTCCGGTCGTGACTCGGCGTTGCAGCGTGGCGATGTCGCGCGCCAGCGAGAATCGCTTTTCACCGAATATCTGCGTCAAGTCATCTTCGCTCATGCGCTGGAAATCGCTTTCGCTCGGAGAGACGTTGACGCTGAACCCGCTCGAAAACTTGGACTGCGGGTCGGCCGATAGAACGTCGTAATGGCCCAGTTGATCCGTCTCGCGAATCGCAAACGAAGCGGTTCCGGCCGGTACGTCGGCTTGCAGTTGCTGGCCACTTGGCTTGCGGAGCAAGTACTTCGTCAACGGTGGTTCGCTGTCGGATCGGACGAAGACCTCTTCGCCGGCGAGGAAATTGAACGTCGCCTCGCTGCGACCGGAGAGGTACTGCAACAGATGATCCGTCAGCATGAAGAACGCCCAATTGCTGGCCGCCTCGACGTGATCGATCCAACCGCGCGAATCAGCGGCGGTGGTCAACAGCACAACGCGACCCGCTCCGATTCGCTTCTCGATCAGAGCCGGATGGGCTTGCGCATTCGAGTACGTTACCAACACATTCGCTCCTTCGAGCGGCACGACCTTCCAATGCTTGTAGATGCCAATTTCGGCCAGCACACCGATGCCTCCCACTTCATCCAACTTCTTCAGTACGGGATGATTCGGGTTCTTGGCATCGAGAAATGCTGGCGGTGTGAACGACAACCCTGCGATGAGTTCACAGGGCAACACAGTGCTCGCTGCGGGCGAGTTGTACGACACCGGATCAACGCCTCCGCGCTCATTCAGGCCGTTCGATCCCACGAACGCGGCCAGTCCGCCGCCGTTGCTCACGAATTTGAGCAGCGACTTCCAAGTCGACTCGCTCAAGGACGGCACGCTGTTGAGCACGACGACCGAATAATTTCCCAACTTTGTCTCCGACAATTTTGCCGGCCGAATGTCATCGACGAGGAAGCGAACTTTTCCAGCCTTTCGCTCGTCGTCGATGACGAGCGTTCCGCCCAGCAATTCCGCGACTCTTTCACTCGGTGAGACCAAGAGCACTTTTGGCGGCGGCTTGATTTCGAGCGTGAAGTGCCGGACGTCGTTCATCGCCAGCGGATCGCTCGCAAGCAAACGCAACTCGCCGTGAACCACCGACCCTTGCAAATTCGCAACGTGCATTTGCACACGAGCACCTTGCTGGCCACCAACCTTCACCGGTTTCTGACCGGATGGGATGCGCTTCCCGTCGCGGCTGATCATCGACAGCTCGACCGTCTTCTCGGATTCTTCGACACCAATCGCCGACAGTGTGGCCGCGATCTCCAGCGAACTACCGTCGGAAAGGCTCTGCCGAGACAGCGTCACATCGGTAATGCCCACGTCGTGCGGAGCCAACTCACCGACGTCAATCACATACACCCCGACCCACGGTAAGCGTTCCAGTTCGTCCTTCAAAAGCTGAGCACCGCTCATCCGCCACGAAGTCGCGCCGAGATCGGTGAAAAGATAAATCTCGCGGATGAAGCGGTCGCGACGATCACCTTGCGCCACCGACTCCTGTTCGTTGAGTGTGCGGCCTTGATCCTGTTCTTGCAGTGCGAGGGCTGCTCGCAGTCGTTCATTCAGCGGCTGTGACACCGGCTGCGGCGCGAGGCTTTGAATCTTGGACTTCACGCCCACCAAATCGGCTTGAAACAAAATCGGCGACGTCGAATTCGACTCACCGACCGCGATCCGGCTGCGCGGCGGCAACGTGTCCATGTGCCCCAAGGCGATGGCTTTGCTCTGATCGAGCCGGGTCTTCCCCTCTTGCGTGTATTGCATCGACAAGCTGGTGTCGAACAGGAACACCGCCGCCACGGGCAAGTCACTACTGACTGCCGGGGCCGGTGCGGAAATCTCCGCTCGCAGCCGATTCACATACGGCAGAATGACTGCCAGCGCGATCAACGCCACGACTGCGGTGCCCAGGCCGCCTCGCAACATTGTCCGGCGATACGCCAGCGTCTGGACCGACAGCTTCTTCTTGTGCCAGGTCCGCATCAAACTCAAATACGTCCCCAGCGCCGCCGCGACGACGCCGATGAGCGTCAGCAACTCGCTCGTGCTGAATTCGTAACTCGCCTCCGGCAACGATGGCCTCGCGGCCGCGATTGCTAGGCCAATGATGACCAGCATCCGCAGCAGCATCAGCCAAACATGCCGCAACTTCAACCGCCGCACGTTTTGCCGTCGTCGCATCAGAATCAGCCGCAGCGCCGGAAACGGCAACTTCTTCGGCTTGGCCCGCAACAAAAAATGCAGGATGACCGGAATCACGGCCAGCCCAGCGGCGTAAATCAGAGCGGGATGAATCAGCGACATCGCTTGTCCCCATCGTTCTGCCCTCATCGTTCTGCCAACTGCAAATTGGCAGAACGATGAGGGCAGAACGATGAACTTCAAAAATCACGGTGTCCAAATTCGCGAAGTGGGTTCCGCAACGCAAGTGCGGGAGACTCGGCGAGCTTTCATCCGCACATACGGCGGTACGAAACGGCCGCGATATCCGAAGTGTCCCGGCGCGGCCTTGTGATCGGCTCGGAACGGTTCACGCAGGTCTTCGAGCACGAACCCACTGCGACAGAGTTCGCCGATCAGGTCGTCCCAACGATGCAGAAACTCGGTCGTCCCGCTCTCGCGATACGAGTCGTCCGAGACACTCGGCAACGGTCCATCGCGGTAGTATTCGACGCCGATGACGTAGCGGTCTTCGTCATCGCGATGCGAAATCTGCAAACTGGTCGGCTGTTTGTGCTGGCTGATGTAAAGCCCGGCGTCCCGCAGCACGCGAGCAATCTCGCGGTACGTCCCAGCCAGATCGCGGACGTAACAAGTGCTGACCGGCTGATGCACGATGTCGAAGTTGGCGTCTTCCAGCATCGCCATGTTGTCCATCGACGCTTCGATCGTCCGCACCGTCAGTCCGCGCTTCTTCGACTCCTGCTGATCCAGCCACAGCATCTCTGGGCTGAGATCAACGACCGTGACATTCGCTCCCGCCGCAGCGTACAGAATCGACTGCCACCCACCCGCTCCGGCAAGACAGAGCACGTTCAACCCGACGACGCTCTTCGGCAACCAGCCGCGACTGTCGAGCGTCGCCAGCGGAGTTCGGCACTCTTCATCCGTCGCGACCTTCGAGAACGGACTCCCCTTGGCGAGACGGTTCCAAGCGACACGGTTTTGTGGGAGGTGAGACATGGCGAATCACAATGGGTCGAGGTTCATTGCCCGAATGATCGAGAGCGGCAAGTAGAGATGTTTGGGATCGTTCAGCATCGGCGTAAATCCATGGTGCTCGTAGAATCGTCGTGCCACATCGTCGATGGCATCGACTTCCACGGCGCGAACGCCGATCAATTCAGCGACACTCAGCGCTCGACGAAATGGGTGAATCATCAAGAGGCTGCCGATCCCTTGGCCATGTGCCGCATGATCCACGGCGGGCCGCCCTATCAGCACAACGGGCA
Source organism: Planctomyces sp. (assembly GCA_005798445.1). Taxonomy (GTDB): domain Bacteria; phylum Planctomycetota; class Planctomycetia; order Planctomycetales; family Planctomycetaceae; genus SXKJ01. The sequence continues at coordinate 16,986 of SYJG01000009.1, read as the reverse complement.
CGTCAATTCGAGGCAGTCCCTTGGCCAGTTCGGCTGGCAGGAGATCACGGCTGACGCTGTGGCACGACATGCCGTAATACCCCAGGATTTTCTCGCTGTTTGTCCGGGCGAGCACATACGTCCGCGCAAGATCACGACGTTCGTACTGTCCAGACAACTGCCGTAGCCAGTCGCTGAGTTGGGCATTGCCGCAGTCGAACGAGGTGCGATCGTGATGACGTGACAGCCGTTCGATCGTCCAATCACCGGTGGGCTTCGCCAAAGTGTTTCCTATATCGTTCGGCGGCTTTCATCAGGGCAACATTCGGCTTGGCATCGACGTCATCCAGCAGCGCTGTGAATCTTTTGAAATCTTGAAGCGTCAGCTTAGTCACGGTGGCTTGTTCGATGACTTCATGAGCACTCTTGAGCAACGACGCGGCGGCAAACTCGGACGGACTTTGCCCCAGTTCCGCGGCAGCAAGCTCAATCGCACGCACCGCCGATTCCGGCAACTGCAACGAAAGTTGCTTCTTCGACGGTCGGCGTTTCGGCTTGGTCAGTGTTTTGGGCATCGATTCATCCTCATGAAACGAACGGTGGCCATCACGATAACAGCGCCGCAGTAAACGTGACGAGGTCGTTCTTCGATTGAGCGACACGCTGCAACACGTCCATACGGCCGGCGTCGCGGCAGAGTTCTCCGAACGAGAACGAGCTGCTCTCTTCAAGGTTCAACAGGTGTTGCTCGGCGAGCTGCACGGCATCGTCCCAGCGGCCGATCCGCGAGGTCAGATCAACCAGCACGTAGGCGATGAGCTGCTTGTCCGCGTCATCCGGCTCAGTGCCGAGCTTCTCACGAAAGTACGCGAGCGCTTCTTCGACTTTTTCACCAGAGAGTGCCAGGAAGAAGTGGCGATGAGCCGGGTAAAACTCGGTGAACGGCGGATCGCCGGGGTACTGGAATTGCGGATCGAGATGACCGCCGTACTCGGACAGCTCGATCGCCAGCTTCAGTTCCGGCGATGACTTGTCGAGGAACCGCGCGAACCGCACGACCGCGTTCAAGTGCGACACATCGATGTGATAATTCCCCTCTTGGAACAGCCAATCGCGGCCGGCGATCGCTTCACGCAGCGAGTCAGTCGGCGGAGCGAGCGCCATACGACGCTGCACGTCAGCACTCACCGATTCGGTCAGGTCGGAGTAAAGGTGCTTGACCAGAATCGCCGCACAATTCTTGCGGTCGTTGGCCGGCAGCCGAGCCATCTGCTGTTCGAGCGACGTGATCGTGCTGCACGTCCCGTGAGTCTTCAGCATCCACTCAACACCCTTGGTCGGATTCGCACCCTCGAACAGCGCGACCTGAATCAGCTCTTCGGTCTCGTCCCCCGGTTCGCGGCGCGACGGCATTGCGGCAAGCGCCTTCGCAACCGGCTCCGGTTCGCGAATCGTCCGGAAATAGAGCCACGCATTCGCAATCTGCCCGGCGTCCAGGAACAACTGCCCGACCTCGCGAGCCGCCTCGACGTAGGTCTTCTCAAACTCCGTCCGCTTCTCCGTCGGCACGTCGTCCAGTGATGTCGGCCGCAGCAACGGCAAGCCGAGTTCTTGCTTCTTTCGCATCAGCGTCGCGTCGAACAGCCGGTGATAGTCCTTGCTCGCCTTGAGCGATCCGAGCAGCTTGTCAAACACGGCGGTCGCGCCAGAGGGTTTTGATTCTGTGAGTTGGGTGAAAGTGTCTGTCATATTGGTGGGCTTTGTTGGAGAGAGACTTCGTAGGGTGGGTCAACCATCGGGCGACCCACCAAGGAGATCGAGTGCTGGTGGGTCTCGATGCTCGACCCACCCTACGGTTCAGCGGATCAATAACGAGCCAAGTCACCCGCTTGTTGCTTGAGGTTCAGCTTATTGACGATGTCTTGAGCGCCGACGACCATCATTCGCAGTTCGCTGCCGATGGCGATGAATTGCCAGCCTTCGGCAATGCGTTTCTCGACGTCAGCCGTTGATTGCACATGCAGACCGACGGGAGTGCCAGTCTTCTTGCCGGCAGCGAGCACTCGTTGCAGCATCGCTTCGAGTTCGGCGGGCGAAGGGTCGATGCCATCAGGTCCGCGCATCTGAGCTTGCAGGTCGTTCGGGCCAACGAAGATCGCATCGACTCCGGGAAGGCTGTAAATCGCCTCGGCGTTGGCGACCCCTTCGGGGGACTCGGTTTGCAAGATGACCAGAATTTCGTCGTTGGCGTGCTTGTAGTAGTCGCCCGCCGTCGCATCGAAATTGAGCGCGTGCAACGCTCCGCCGACCGAGCGATTGCCAGTCGGCGGATACTTTGCCGCCGCGATCGCCGCCTTGGCTTCGGCAACGGTATTGACCATCGGCACGACAATGCCCATCGCGCCGCCGTCGAGTACTCGCTTGATGTGGTCGTGATCACCGCGCGGAACTCGTGCGATCGGCACACATCCGGCTTCGGCAATCGCCGCGAAACAGATCGAGGCGTCGGACCAGTCGATCGGCGAGTGCTCCAGATCGACGGTCAACCAGGGAAACCCCGTGCGTGCCATAAATCGGGTCGCAAACACATTTCCCAACGACAACCAAGTGCCAACTTGCGGCTTGCCCGCCTTGAGTGCCGCTTTGACCGGATTCTTCTTCATGGTGCTTTCTCGTGGAACAGGCGTCTCGCCTGTTTTTGGTGACTTGCCTTCGACTCCCAACGCAGCAGGCAAGCCGCCTGCCGGACGAACGGGCGTGATTCTCCGACTTGAGCTTGCGGCGTCAACCGAGCTAACCCGATGAGGCGGCGATTTTTTATCAGTTGAACTTCAAGAAACAAATTGGAGACGCTAGAAAAATTGGAGGCGCTAGAAGTCGGAGAGAAATGAATCTCATACTCAAAGTGACGGTTTGGTGGTTTGAGCTCGGGTGAAGCGGCCTCAGCGGGATTCGATTTGGTGGCAGGCTATGTCGCTGAAGCAGTTTGGTTCCGAAGGATCATCGCGTGCGAGCCGTGTGGACCATCTCACGGCAAGAATCGGCACGCGATCTTGCCGTGAGGTGGCTATACTCCGGCCTGTCGATGTGCCGTTGAGCCTTCCTTCAGGAGCGTGTCATGCGGTGGCGAATCCTGTGGTTGTCGTTGAGCCTGGGTGTGGTGGGCGGATTGATTGGCATGACGATTCGTTCGCTGGAGGCGGACGAACCGAAGGAAGCCCAGAAGCCTGCTGAGAAAGCTGACAAGGCCGAAAAGCCAAAGGAAGCCCCTAAGCCGCCGGCAGTGAATCCGTTGCAGGATTTGTTTCAGAAGCTGATGCCGCGGCAAACTCCGCAACAAATCGAGCGACCGCCACGCATCAACGTCAATCCGCGAGGTGCGGGCGCGAAGGCTCAGCCGCTCGACCCGGATGCGCGGGATCAAATTGACGCGCGGGCCGCGAAGGATCGCAAACAGGCGGAGTTGCTGCGCAAGGCGAACGCGGCGGCACATGCTCAGGACTGGCAAGCGGCGTTGGAATTGACGCAGACATTGCTGGCTCAAGAAGAAGATTCGGTCAGCCGAGTCGACAACGGATGGATTTCGGTTCGCGAACAGGCCATGTGGTTGATGCTGACGATTCCCGAGGAAGTGGTGCGCGGATTTCGTCAGCGCGTTGGAGCGGAAGCCGACCGGCTATTGAGTGAGGCGGAACAGTCTGGTCGGATTGATCGGCTGGCTCAGGTGGCGATGCGATTCTTGGTGCTCGAGCCGGGACAATTGGCCGCTCAGCAGTTGGCGGTCCGGCATTTGGATCGAGGTGAGTTCGCGTTGGCGACACGCTGGTTTCGTTGGCTCGATGAGGCGAAGGCGGTGATCACGCGCGAGCGGCACTGGCAGTTGCAAGCGGCGCTCGCGGCGAAGCAGGCCGGAGACAAGGACTCGGCTGAGAAATGGCTGAAAAAGAATTCGCCGAACATCGAAACCGGATCGGCGAGCCGTCCGCCTATCGGTGAAGAGCAGATCGAGATGGGAGGGACGAAAGTCCGAGTCAGCGATTGGTGGTCGGCGTTGCCGGGCCGAGTCGTTGCGCAAGCCGCTCCGGCAGAGTGGCCAATGTTTTTCGGAGCCCCCAATCGCGCGGCGCTCAGCCGTGGTGGCGAGCCGTTGTTGATGCCCCGTTGGCGGCAACCGCTCACCCAGATGCAACCCTTGCAACGGCAGATTGAGATGCTCGTCGAGGACATGCACGATCAGAATCGAGCGACGATCTCGGTCTGTCAGCCTCTGCTGGTCAACGGTTGCGTGGTGCTCCGGACGTTGGGAGGCGTGCAGGTCTTTGATGTCGAATCCGGTCGGCCGTTGTGGTCCACAGCGGAGCGATTCAAAGCGGAGGACTTGATCGGTTCGGGTAACGCGCAGCCGACTTTCTACACGGCCAATCGAGTGATTCGCGTGGTCAATGGTGTGCAGCAGTTTGACTCGACCAACACCAATTGGGAACAGCATCCGTTGGCGCAATTGTTGTTTGGCAACGGCAACTTCGGAGTGCTGAGCAGCGATGGTCGGCAATTGTTTTCGGTCGAGGACGACACGTTTGTGATGCAGCAGTTTCAGGCGTACTGGGGAAACAACGATTTGTCCAAGCAGGACGCGCTGCGGCGGAATTGGAGCAGCAACAAACTGGTGTCGTATGACCTGCGGAACGGCCGGCCATTGTGGACCGTCGGGGGCATTGCATCGGACGAGCCGTTTCAAGCGGAGTTGCCGGGAGTGTTCTTCTTCGGTGCACCCGTGACCGACGGACACGAGTTGTTCGTGATTGGCGAGCGAGATGGCGAAGTCCGATTGTTTTGTCTGCAAGCCGAAACGGGAAAGTTGTTGTGGACCCAGTTGCTGGCAGCGGCGGAAACGGTGATCTCGCGCGATGTGGCACGACGGCAATTCGTCGCGCAGGTCTCGATCGCGGACGGTTTGGTGATCTGTCCGACGACGGTGGGATGGTTGGTCGCGGTCGATCGCGCATCGCGGCAATTGCGCTGGGTGCATCGTTACGCCGCGCCGCAAGCCAACAATCCGCGTCGTGGCATGGTGGGTCAACCGGTCACGCAGATGATGCCGTGGGGACAGCGTTGGTTGCCGTCGGCTCCGGTGATTGTCGGGGATGCGCTCGTCTACACGCCGCAAGAGTTATTCGACGAACAGCAGACACGCACGACCAACATTTTGTGTCTCGGCTTGCACGATGGCGTGAGGCGTTGGCTGAAACCGAAAGAGAACTGGTTGGCGCTCAACGGAGTCGCGGATGGAAAGGTGCTGCTGCTCGGACAGAACAGCGTCGGGGCGCTGTCGTTGTCGAACGGCGCACCGGCTTGGAATCAAGCGATCCCGAATTCGGATGGTGTGCCGAGTGGTCTGGGCGTGATGACTGGCGACCGCTGGCATGTGCCGTTGAGCAGCGGACAGATCTGGACGATCTCGCTCAAAGATGGGTCGAAGGCGGGACAACAGTGGGCCAACGCGGGAACGCGATTGGGGAATTTGGCGCTGTATCGAGGCGCAGTTGTCTCGGCGCATCCGGCGGGACTGTCCTGTTTTGAGCAGCGTGAGTCGATCGCGGAACAGATTCGGCAACGCAAGGAACGCGACCCGGCCGACACGTTGGCATTGCTGACGGAAGCTTCGATCCTGCAGCTCGAACACAAGTCGAGCGATGCCTGGAGTGTCTTGCAGCGCGTGAAAGCGGAGACTGTCGCTGCGGAGATGCGACCACGTTATTTGGACGCATTGCGAGAGGTGCTGACCGATGTGATTCAGCAGGACTCGACTGCGCGGGCGGCCGAATTGGCGACGTTCGAGAAACTGCTGACCGACCCGGACGATCAATTGCAAGCGAAACGGTTGCGAGTCGAGCATCTGCGGCTCAAAGGCGAACAAACCGCCGCGCTGCAACTGTTACTGGAACTGTCACGCGGTGACGGCGAGAAGGTGCTGGTCTTGAATGGGCCACCCACCACCGCGATTCGACTGGATGCGTGGGTTGGTGGACAACTCGCGGAGATGTGGAATTCGCTTCCGGCCGAGAAGCGAACCGAACTGGATGGCCGCCTCGCTGCGGAAATTCGGATGCTCGGCGATGCAACCCCTGCGGTGCGTCAACGCGGATTGGAGCTGTTCGCGTTTCATCCGGCGACTCGCGAGCCGCGCTGGCAACAAATCGAACTCGCGATCAACGAGCGTGACGTCTCGCGAGCGGAACTCGCATTGCTGCGATTGGTCGAAGGGCAGGATCCCGTCGAAGCGGCTCGTGCGTGGCGGCGATTGGTCGAGCTGTACCGATCCCTGGACTTGAAAGACGACGCAGCGACGTCCGGTCAGCGACTGCACCGATTGGGAGACGTCGCACTCGCTGACGGAATGACCGCGAAGCAGTGGGTCGAGCAAGAGATCGCAGCGGGACGCCTCGCGCGGACTACGACGTCGCACTCAGCGGACTGGAGTTCGCTCGAATTCAAAATGCAACGGTCGGTCGGCTATCAGGGGAACGCTGAGCAAGTGCAAGAATGCCAGTTGCCCGATGCCCGCTGGCCGTTCTTCACGGCCCAGAGATTTCAATATCAGATGTTGAACAGTCCCGTTTCGATGCAGCGGCTGGCGATGTCGCGAACGGGCGAGAGTCAGTTGGACTGGTCGTTGCCGCTCCGCACCAAGTCGAACAGCAACCTTGGTAACGGGGCGGCGATTCGCACCGTTGGCCACCAAATGCTGGTCTATCACCGCGAGGTGTTGCACATGCTCTCGCCAGTGGATCATCGCGTCGTGTGGACCCGCCCGGTGGAATCGCGCGGTGTGACTTCCATCGATCCAATGCAGGCCGCTCGCCGACAAATGCTGCCAATGCAAAGCAGCGTCGAGTTTCACACTCGGCCAATGGACCCGACGGACGAGCTGACGCGCAACTCTCTGCTGACTCTCTGCACGCCCGAGTTCGTCGGATATCGCGGTCGCCGCGTGCTGACGGTGACCGACGCTGCGACTGGGCAATGGCGCTGGGAGTTGCGCGAACTGCCCAATGACGCTCGCGTGCAGGCGACCAACGATTTCGTCTTCGTGGCTTCGGCGTCGCGCTGGCCAAATGGCTTGTTGCTGCGTGCTCGCGATGGTCACTCCGTGCCGTTCGTTGGCACGCAACGCGATCGGTTCCAGTCCGCGAAGATGTCGCTCGGCTCTGATTTGCTGACCGTGTCGAAAGCCGACGGAAACCTGGTGGCCGTGGAGCGCTGGAACGCGATGACTCAACAGACGGTGTGGCGTGAGACCTTTCCGTCGACCAATCAGTTCTCGTGGTTAGACGCACGCACGATAGCAACACTTGCCGCAGACGGCTCGCTGACGACGCTGGACCTCGACACCCACGAAAAACAGAGTTTGGGAACCGTCAAGCCAGCCGATTTGTCCGGACTCAATCAACGTCGCTACATGGTGTCCGACCACGATCGGTTGTTCCTGATCGTCTCAGGCGACCGGACGAATTTTTACGGCGACGAGTTCGCAACGGTCCCGGTCAACGGCACGATCTTCGCCTTCGACCGTCGAGCGGGCGGAGAACTCTGGCGGCAGAAAGTGGACAATCAAGGATTGATCCTGAACCACTTCGTTGCGTCTCCGGTGCTGCTGTTCTCGACCCGCCGTTTTGAGCAACGCGGACGAATCCACATGCAGGTTCAAAAACTGCTGATGCTCGACAAGAAGACCGGCCGCAAACAATTCGAAGAGGAATTCACGAACCAGTTCAGCGGCTATCGCGGCTTGAACCTCAACCTCGCGGAACGGCAGATCGAGTTGCTGACGTACAACGACCGGCTGCGGCTGATCGGCAGTGAACCACCGAAGGCCGAGAAGTAGCCCAGGCCCTTGTGGCCTGGAGGATTCGCGCGAAGATTGGAATCGACCGACTCACAAGGGGTCGGGCTACGAAGATTTTGGGAACCGATTCAGGGAGCGTCCCCTCTAACGGCGGTCCTGACTCTGGCCTGAAAGATTTCTGTGAACGGCGGGAATATCGACCGCCGCTTGTCGCTCTGGATGGCCACACATCCAATCGCACCTCGCGGCATGCGCGAGAACGAACACGTCTGGTTGTCGCTGAACTCCTGCGGCCGCATTTCCAAACCACGTCTTTGACGAAGGGGTCATCATGCGCCGATTGCTCTGTGCATTGTTGTTGAGTGCGGGAATGAGTGCCGGAATCATCGGCTGCGGTGAATCGGCCCGGCAGCCAGGAGCAGGCGGGACGTCTCTTCCGGCGGAAATCGCAAGCACCGAGTTGCGGCATGATGGCGCTGCGTCATCGCCAACGGATGCGAAGATGGGTGTCCGGTTCATTGCTCCGGCGGGGCTGTCGGCAGCCGCCGATTTTGGCAAAGCAGTCATCATCGACTTACCGTCAGATGCATCGGAGAGCAATCGCGAGGGCTTCAACACCGAAGCCTACGACCATCAGATCGAGAACCCGTTCGTCGCGGTCAATCAACATCCGCTTTCGACCTTCTCGATCGACGTCGACACGGCGTCGTATGCCAACGTGCGGCGAATGCTGACCAGCGGTCAGTTGCCGCCGAAGGGAGCAGTGCGCATCGAGGAGATGCTCAACTATTTCAGCTACGACTACCCGCAGCCAGAAGGGGATGTCCCGTTCTCGGCAAACATCGAGATCGCCGAGTGCCCGTGGAAGCCGGCGCATCGACTAGCGCGGATCGGGCTGAAGGGAAAAGAGATCGCGACCGACAAGCGGCCGGTCAGCAGCCTCGTCTTTTTGATCGATGTCTCCGGGTCAATGCAGAGCCAGAACAAGTTGCCGCTCGTCGTTCAAGGTTTGAAATTGCTGGTCAACCAACTGACGGAAAACGATCGCGTGGCCATCGTTGTCTATGCCGGAGCCGCTGGCACGGTGCTCGATTCCACGACTGGCGACCACAAGCCGGTGATCCTCGCTGCGCTCGATCGTTTGCAAGCGGGCGGCTCGACGAACGGAGCCGGCGGCATTCGACAAGCGTACGATGTCGCCCAGAAACACTTCATCAAGGGGGGCACCAATCGAGTCATCCTGTGCAGCGACGGGGACTTCAATGTCGGCACGACATCTCAAAGCGAACTGGTCAGCCTGATCGAAGACAAAGCCAAGAGCGGCGTCTTCCTGACGGTGCTGGGCTTCGGCCTGGGCAACTACAAAGACAGCACGATGGAGAAACTCGCCGACAAGGGGAACGGCAACTACGGCTACGTCGATTCGCTGAACGAGGCGAAGAAGATTTTCGTCGAGCAGATGTCCGGCACACTGATCACGATCGCCAAGGACGTGAAGATTCAGATCGAGTTCAATCCCGCGCAGGTCGGAGCGTACCGCCTGATCGGCTACGAGAACCGCGTACTCGCCAAAGAGGATTTCAACAACGACAAAAAAGACGCCGGCGCGATCGGAGCCGGCCACACCGTCACCGCGCTGTACGAGATCGTCCCCGCCGGCCAACCGATCCCGCCCGACGGCAACGTCGATGCCCTGAAGTATCAAACTCCCGCCGCGACGACGCCGGCCGCCGCCGAGTCGAAGGAAATGCTCACCTTGAAGCTGCGTTACAAAGCTCCCGACGGAGACGTCAGCCAATTGGTCTCGGTCCCGGTGACCGACGCCGGCAAAAAGTTCTCACAGGCCTCGCCCGATTTCGTGTGGGCCACCGCAGTTGCTCAGTTCGGCCTGCTGCTTCGCGACTCGACGCACAAAGGGAACGCCACGATGGCCTCGGTCCTCGAAATGGCCCAGTCGTCGCGCGGAGCCGACAAGCAAGGCTACCGCACCGAGTTCCTCGAACTCGTCACCGCTGCTGCTCGACTACTGCCGGCGAAAGAGATCGCACGCACTGAATAGCCGTGTAAACCTCGACGACGCGCAAGTGCCACAGATTTGAAAAACCTCTGTGCCGTATGCATCGGAAACGTTGAGCTAGCCCGGATTCCACGATGCAGTCGCGAGGCGAGATTGACCGTCAACTTCCGGTTTCCTCTGCGTTCTCTGCGTTTCAAACAAGTAATTGACCGCCACTTAGCAGGTTCCGGCCATCGTCCGCCTGACGGTCGTTTCCAGCGACGGCTATACTTCGCCCGCTGTTGAGCGAAACGAGAAACCTTTGGGACGCACCTGGGTTAAATGCCCCGACGCGACTCGAACGGAAAGCCCGGACGTGGTGAAATCCGAACCCGCACTTTCGCAGTATCTGCACGATCCGGACGTGCAACTGATGTTGCGCGCAAAGCGGGGAGACGACGCGGCTTTTTCGCAACTCGTCGAGAGGTATCAGGATCGGCTAGTCGCCGTCCTCTTCCATTTGCTGGGCAATCAAGAGGCGGCTGAGGACTTGGGGCAGGAAGTTTTCTTGCGGATTTATCGCAATCGATCGAAGTACGAAGCCAAGGCGAAGTTTTCGACGTGGATGTTTCACATCGCCAACAATTTGGCGAGCAATTGGCGACGCGACGGTGCTCGGCGACGCGAAGCTTCACTCGCCGGCAGTGATTCTGGCCCGTTGGGAGCTCGGCCGCAGGAGCAACTGCTCGCTGAGAAATCGGCCTTGATGCCGGCTCGTGTGTTGGACCGCAACGAGACACAGTCGTTGGTGCGTGCCGCCCTCGAATCGCTCAGCGACCGTCAGAAAATGGCGGTCCTGCTGCACAAGTTTGAGCAAATGAGTTACATCGATATCGCCGCGACGATGGACCTGTCTCCGCAAGCGGTCAAGTCGCTGCTGTCGCGAGCGCGAGAAAACCTACGGGCCTATTTGGAGCCTTTTTTTTGATCGACTACGGGCTACAGGCTACGGGACAACACAATTGTCTTCGTAACCCGTAGCCTGTAGCCCGAAGCCCGAAGCCAATCATGTCCGACGAAACACCTCAATCATCCTCTTTCACCGAGAAGCTGGTCGCGTACCTCGACGGCGAACTGCCCGAGGCAGCCGCGCGCGAAGTCGAACAAGCGCTGTCGAGCGATCCAGCGATGCGGGCCGAAGTCGAAAACCTCAACCGCGCATGGGAGTTGCTCGACCTGCTGCCGCGTCCGAATGCCTCTGGAGAATTCAGCAGCCGGACGCTCGCCACTTTGCAGGTTGTCGATGGCACGACAGAGTTATCAGCGGAGCCGGAGACTGCGGCAACGGTCGCGTTGGAAAACTCCACTCCGCGTCGCCTCCCTGTTTCGCCGTTGGTAGCTTGGTCGGCAGGACTGGTTGTGGTCAGCGTGCTGGGGTTTGCCGTCGGCCGGATGACTGCTCGGCCCAACAGCGACGTTTGGCTGGATGACCTGACATTGATTGAGCACATCGACGTTTATCGTGAGCTCGGCGATGCGGAATTTCTGCGTGACCTCAAGCAGCGAGGAGTGCTCGATGAACGTCGCCCGCCAGAACCTCACTAATCCAGCTCTGGCTGACGTGGGACCGCGTGTCGCCGTCGTGGCGGTCGCGCTGAGTTTGTCGCTACTACCTTGGTTTCTGGCCGCCGATGGCCGACCGTCGGAGCAGCGCGAGGCGAATCAAAAGAAGCTCAACACGATGACCGAGCCCGAGCGTCGAAGGCTCGATGAAAACGTTCGCCTGTACCGCGAGATGCCGGCCGCCGAGCGCGATCGCCTGCGTGAACTGCATCAAGCCATTGAGAACGACCCGGAACTGAAAGCCGCGTTTGCCGACTATCAGGCTTGGGCGAATTCGTTGTCGCCGGTGGACCGACATGAACTGCGACAGACTCTTGATCCCGAAGCTCGCAAACGGTTAATTGAGAGATTCCATCGCCGGCCGCCGCCGAATGACATGTCCGAACCATTCCCTCCGGATCGCCCTCCCAACGGGCCGCCATTCGGCCAGAACAAAAACGGCCGTCTGCGAATGATTGAGAAACTCTTCGGCGGTCTGGTACTGCCGTTCGGAGACCGCTTCGGTTCTTGCGTGCCGGAGATGGAAACGATCATCCGCGTTCTGGAGCACGAATTACCGTCCGAGACTCGCGACGAACTCGACAAGCTCGATGAGTATTCCCACAAGGTTCGTGTCCTGCGATTGACCTTAGAGCGACATCCACTCGGTCCGCCGGGCGTTCGCATCTTTGGATCGGGCAGCAGCACCATCGATAAGGTATTCGCCGCACTGCCGGATGGGCCGATCAAACAGGCGCCCTTCAATCGGAATCCCAATCCGAATCAATTCGACGCTCGCAGCACACTGCTGATCATGGTCCTGATGCGCGGCTTAATGACGGAGACGCAGCGGGCGATCGAAGATCATCGTCCTCGGCCCGATGTCCTCATCGCCTTCCAGAAAAAACTCAGTGAGGCGGAACGCACTCGGCTCGACAATTTGAACCGCGAAGATCGCCAATTCGAACTCTTGCAGCTTTACGTGAAAGAACAGATTCCGGGGATTGGTGAACTGCAGAGAATTCTAGGCACCCCCGAGATGGAGCGTTTCGTGAAGCAATTGAACAACGGACCGCGACCCGGACAGGGCCCCCCCGACGGAGAGGATCGACGCGACAAGAAGGGCCGATTTCCGCCACTGGATGGCTCGCGTCGACCACGTGAGCCAGAATCGCCGCTACCGAATCGCCCCGGTCCCAAGGATTGATCGACCACCATGCCGACATTATTTCCGCGTTGCATCCTCGTCGTCTGCACCAGCCTCGCGTCGTTGCTCGCTTCCGCTGTCCGAGCAGAGACTCCGACGGCAAACTCGCGCATCGACTTCGCACGTGACGTGCGGCCGATCCTGTCAAATCATTGTTGGAGTTGTCACGGCCCCGATGAGGCGACACGGCAGGCGAAGCTGCGACTCGATCGACGCGACTCCGCCACCGCAAAGACGGAATCCGGCAAGATTGCCGTGACGCCGGGAAACCCGAACGTCAGCGAACTCGTCTCGCGGATCAATGCTCGCGACGACGATCAACTGATGCCGCCGCCGGATGCCAAGAAGCCGCTGACGCCCGCTCAAAAAGAAATGCTGCGCCGCTGGATCGAACAAGGGGCCGAGTTCTCACAGCATTGGGCGTTCGTCCCGCCGCAACGATCGGCTCCGCCAAACATCCGAAACTCAAAACCCGAAAACCGAAATCCGATTGATGCCTTTGTGCATGCACGATTGGAAGCCGAAGGACTCGCGCCGTCGCGAGAGGCTCCGAAAGAAACGTGGCTTCGCCGAGTCACGTTGGATCTGACGGGCTTGCCGCCATCGCTGCTCGACTTGCGAACGTTCTTGGCGGATGACTCGCCCGATGCCTTCGAGAAAGTCGTCGACCGCTTGCTCGTCTCGCCGCGCCATGCTGAGCGGATGGCGATGCACTGGCTGGATGCGGCTCGGTACGCCGACACAAACGGGTACAACAACGACGAAACTCGTTCGATGTGGCCGTGGCGCGATTGGGTCATCGAGGCGTTCGCGAGCGGAATGCCCTACGACCAATTCCTCTCCGAACAACTCGCGGGAGATTTGCTGCCGAACGCGACCTTGGCTCAGCGAGTTGCCACGGGGTTCAATCGAAATCACGTGCTGACGACCGAAGGGGGCATCATCGAAGAGGAGTATCACGTCGAGTACGTTGCCGACCGTGTCCACACGACGGCGACGGTCGTCATGGGACTGTCGTTCCAATGCGCTCGCTGCCACGACCACAAGTACGACCCGCTGACGCAGCGCGAGTACTACCAGTTCGCCGCGTTCTTCAACAACGTGCCAGATCGGGTTGTCGGCTACAACCAAGGCCGCATGGCCGAACCGCTGCTCAAGGTGCCGTCGCGCGAACAGCAAGCCGAACTGAATCGCTTGCAGCATCGCAAAGTGGAACTCGAAGCATTGCTCAAACAACGCGAAGCCAACATCGCCCCGGAGGTCGCTCGCTGGGAGAAGTCGCTCACTCCCGAAGAAATCGCCAAAGCGGGACCGGCGGGATTGGTCGCACACTTCCCGCTCGATGAGACCGACGGCGACCAAGTGGGCGACCTCGTCAAAACGGATCGGCGCGGAACGATTCGCGGCAAAGTCGCTCGAGTCCCCGGAAAGTTCGGCGGCGCGCTGGAGTTCGACGGCAAAACGCTTGTGCTCGGCGGCGAAGTCGGAGCGTTCGACAGCGACGAGAAGTTCTCTTTGGCCGCCTGGATCTGGCCGACATCGGCTTCGCCGACAACGGTGCTGTCGAAGATCGACGAGGCCAACGCTTTTCGCGGATACGACGTCATTTTGGAGGGAGCCAAGATTTGCAGTCACTTCGTGCATCACTGGCCAGACAAGGCCTTCAAAGTCGTCACGAAGGAACCGCTGTCGCTCAATGAATGGCACCATGTGGCGGTCGCGTATGACGGCTCGCGCCGCGCGACCGGCGTGAAGATTTACGTTGATGGCAAGCCGCGAGAATTCGACGTGACGACCAACAACAGCCTCGATGGGACGCTGAAAACGGACAAGCCCTTTCACATCGGTCAGCGGAATGCGACCGCTCCGTTTCAGGGCCGCATCGACGACGTGCAGCTCTATTCCGTTTCACTGACCGCCGAAGAAGCGGCATCTCTGGCCGCCGGGCAATCGCTTGGTCGATTGAAAGACATCCTCGCGATTGCTGCCAAAGATCGCTCCGATTCGCAAACGATGCTGTTGCAGCAGTTCTATCTCGACCGCATGGACGTCGAGTCGCGGAACTTGAAATCCCAAATTTCCGATCTGCCGCGTCAGCTTGCGGATCTCGACAAGGCCATCCCGGTCACGATGGTCATGCAGGAACAAACGCCGCGCCGTTCGATGTTTGTGCTGCGCCGCGGCCAGTACGACCAGCGTGGCGACGAAGTCACGGCCGGCGTGCCGGCGGTGTTTTCGAGTCTGCCGCAAGACATGTCCGTCGATCGAGTGAGTCTGGCCCGCTGGTTGACCAGTCCGTCGCATCCGCTGACGGCTCGCGTGGCGGTGAACCGTTGGTGGGAGATGCTTTTCGGCACCGGCTTGGTCGAGACTGCTGAAGACTTCGGCGTGCAAGGCACACTGCCAAGTCATCCCGAATTGCTCGATTGGCTCGCAACGGAGTTGATTCGCACCGGCTGGGACCAGCGTGCGATTCTGAAATTGATCGTCACTAGCGCGACATATCGGCAATCGTCTCGCGTCACGCCCGAACTGCTGCAGCGTGATCCCCGCAATCGGCTGCTCGCTCGCGGGCCGCGCTATCGTCTGCCGGCGGAAACAGTCCGTGACAACGCGCTGGCGGTCAGTGGCCTGCTGCGCGAACGGCTCGGCGGACCGAGCGTGAAGCCGTATCAACCAGACGGGTTGTGGGAAGATGTGTCGGTCGAACGCCGCGACAAATACGTCGCCGATTCCGGAGACGGCGTGTATCGCCGTGGCATGTACACGTTTTGGAAAAGAACCTGCCCACCTCCTGGAATGATGACCTTCGACGCGCCCGATCGGGAGTTCTGCCTCATCCGCCGAGCACGCACCAACACTCCTTTGCAGGCCCTGGTGTTGCTCAACGATCCGACGTTCGTCGAGGCCGCTCGGAACTTGGCAGAGCGAGTGCTGATTGAGGCGAAGACAGACGACGAACGAATCGGCCTCGCATTTCAGTTGTCTTTGAGCCGTCTGCCCACCGCCGCGGAACGCCGAGTTCTCTCGGAAACGCTGCACGCGGCGACCGACCGATTTCGGATGGATCACGCCGCCGCCGCAAAGTTGCTGAGCGTCGGCCGCACGACATCAGGGCTGCAGATCCCGCCCGAAGAACTGGCCGCGTGGACGACCGCCATGAGCTTGCTGCTCAACCTGGATGAAGCAATCTCCAAGACGTGAGCGGCGACCTTTTGATCGCCTCATCGGCCTATTCCTCTTCCGGAATTGGCGGCAGCTTGGAAATGTCGGCACCGGCGTTGTTGCCGTCAGGCGCAGCGTTGATGCCCGGATTGGGAGACACGGATTTACGATCGAGCGTCAGCGCGTCGAGTGACATCGTGGCCACGTCGCCGCGACCCAGAACCCCTTTTCCTTTTTCGTGCTCCCGGCCGTCCCCGAAAGTCGGCGGACGGTTGATGCCTTCAATCACAACTGGACCTCTCCCCGTTTCTCGCCCAGGTCGTCGACAACGAACGTCACTCCAAATTTCGTAAACACTTTGGCGGCCTGTGTGCGAACGAAGAGATCGTCGTCGCGTAACGCCGATTCAACCGTCGAAATGGCGGTTGGCATTCCCTCAGGTGTGTCGCTCTTTGCCACCCACTGTCGAAGTCGTCCGCACCATGAGCCGGTATCTTTGCGGTTCGAGACGATGTCAGTTGCGATGATACCACCGAGAAAGAGGATCGCTCGCCGCCGCGCCGTTTTGCCGCCATTTTCCAGTTGCTTGGCCAGCGCAGGAACACTTTGGTGTCGATGTCTGATTCCCCGGTGCATTGCCGAGAGGAGAAATCCACCGACAACGATGTACCATTGGAATTCGATTGCTCGCAGGAGATGCTCAGGCCATACACCAATGAGGGTAACGCCACGGTTCGAAACGCTGGCCGCGACGATCGATATGGTTGCACTTATCACGAAGGCCAGACCCGCGAGAACACGACCGCCAAAAGGGTCGAGTCGCTGTCGGAGTGCGCTGACCCATACGGTGATTGCCACGGCGATTAACGTTAGCAATATACGCGATGCGTCCGCATTCGAGACTCCTTTGGGAATGCAATAATTGAGGGTAAGTATGAACACAAACAACGCCGTAAATTCGGCGACACAAGGCCACACCCATAACCATACTGCGACCATCCATATCCGTTGCGTTGTCATTGTAACTGCCTTGACGCAATCAATACCCACGATCGGCGCTGCGTCATCTCAAATGCAATTTGAGGTTGCAGATTATTTGAGGAAGACTTCGTTGGGGGTTCTGTAGCCGAGGCAGCGGCGCGGGCGGTTATTCAGAAGATTTGCGACGCGTTCTAGCTCGGCCCAGGTGAC
>SYJG01000073.1 GCA_005798445.1 Planctomyces sp. | reverse complement strand
CGGCGTGCAGAAGCCGCACTGCTGAGCGTCATGCTTCACGAAGCCCGCGACGACCGGATCGTTGGCCGCCAGCGACTCGATGGTCGTGACCTTCTTGCCGACGCATTCGATCGCCAGCCGACTGCAAGCGTAGGTCGGCTTGCCGTCGATGAGCACCGTGCAGGCACCACAGTTGGTCGTGTCGCAAACATCTTTGCAACCGGTCAGATTCAAGTCGTCTCGGAGCGTGTCGAGCAGTGTGACTCGCGGCTCCAGCGACAGTTTGTGGTCTTTGCCGTTGACGCTGAGCGTCACGTCCTGCGCTTTGGCGGACGCGACGTTCGCCTTTTTGGCATCTTGAGCAGTCGCTCCCTGGTCGCTGGTGGCCAGCGCGGTGACGGCAACAGCCGCACCGGAGCCTCGTAGAAAATCGCGGCGATTAAAGCCGGAGCCATCCGCTTGTGGAATGGTCTCTTCACGGGGGTCTCGCATCTGGTTCTCCCTCTACAGTGGTTGCGAAACGATGACCGGGTCGCGGGCCGAAACTGTCAGATCGAAAGCAGAGCAACTTCGCAGAGACGCGAAGCGGTCAGGCCAAAAGTACCCAACCCACGACGTGCGGAACGGCGGGATTCTAGCCACCTTGCAAAGCATCACAACGAACCGATGCGAAATTTCGGCGAGCCGCCTCTCTTTGCCAAAACGCGGAGCGGTTGTCTGCAGACGCTCGCTGGTGATATATGAACGTCGGCCAGACGCCATTCGTGCGCCGCGCCGTTCACGACGACTTTTGCAGAGGTCTGCCATGACTCCTTCGCAGTCCGATCGCAACGTGTTGTTTGGCATCCTTGCGCTGATCGGGTTGGCCGCGTTGTCCGCCGTTGTGAGCAACTTGAACCAGCGACTGAACTCTGCCAACGCCACGATCACGGCCCGGAACGATGAACTGCGGCAGACCAACGAGCAGCTCATCGCAGCCAACACCACGATCCGCGATCAGAATTCCGCGATCACCGCTAAGAACGAGGAACTCCACAGTACCAACGAACAACTCGCCGCCGCACGCACTGACGCGGAACTGCAGCGGAACGAAGCCGAGAGGAACGCCGCCGTTGCGCGCGAACAGAGCCAGCTCGCGCTCGAGTCGCTCGAAACAGTCATCTTCGACATCCAGCGGAAGCTCGACAACGTCCCCGGCGCAGCCGACCTGCAACGCGCGCTGCTCCAGACCGCCATCGCCCGGCTGCAAGAGGTCTCCGACCAATTCGCCTTGCGCGGCGCGATTGACCGGACCACATATGTCGCCCTCTGTGATCTCGGCGACATCTTCCTGCGAATCGGTACCGATGGTAGGACGGGCTTCCAACCCGGCCCTCTCGGCCGCCAGGACGGGTTGGATACTCATCCTGACGCCGATGGCCCGCTCGCCGCCGCACGCAAGGTCTACCAGCAAGCCTTCGACATCGCCCAGAAGCTGGCCGCCGTGGACGCGCAGGCCCAGCGCGATCTGTCGGTCTCGTACGAGAAGCTCGGCGACGTGAGCCTTCAGGCTGGGCAGGTGACCGAGGCGCTCCAGCAGTACCAGAAGGCTCTGGAAATCCGTCAAAAGCTGGCCGCCGCGGCCCCGTCGGACACCCAGGCACAAAACGATCGTTCGATCGCACTGGAGAGGCTCGCTGATGTGAGCATCCAATCCGGGAAGCTGGCTGAGGCGCGCGACTACCTCGACCGGAAGCTGGCGATCGACCGGCTACTCGTCAATCTTGAGCCGCGAAACTCCAGGTTCCAGCGCGATCTGTCGGTCTCGTACAACAAGCTCGGTGACGTGAGTCTTCAGGCCGGGAACGTGACCGAGGCGCTCGGACATTACCAGAAGATGCATGAAAACAATCAGGACCTGGCCGCCGCGGACCCGACCGACGCGCAGGCCCAGCGCGATCTGTCGATCTCGTACGCGAAGCTCGGCGACGTGAGCCTTCAGGCCGGGCAGGTGACCGAGTCGCTCGGGTATTACCAGAAAGGTCTGGAGATCAGTCAGAAGCTGGCCACCACGGACCCGTCGGACGCCCAGGCTCAACTTGACTTGTATGTGAGCTACCGCAAGGTCGGGCATGTCCAGCAAAAACAGAAGCAGTACGAGCAGGCGATCGAGTCGTTTGGCCGTGGGTTGTCGCTGCTCAAGGTACTAAAGGAGCAAAATCGGCTCGTGCCGGCGAATGAAAAGTGGATTGGAATCGTGGAAAGGGACATCACGAGGTGCCGCGCGTTGATTGAGGAATCAAAACCTGACAAGCTGTGATCCGATCAGGACGCAGATTTATCGATCCAGCCGCTGGCGCTAGCCACGGGTGGTTGCGAATTCGAACCGTGGCTAGCGTCCGCGGCTCATTGCAAACTGTTTTCGCCGGCCGGCGGCGGCCGTGTCGCCAACTGCTCGATCAAGTCGGTGCATTCTTCGGCCAGCATCGCCAGCCGCGGATCGCGTTGCTCGGCGGCGGCAACCATTTCGCGGTAGTACCACAGGATTTTCTCGCGGGGCGAGTTGAAACGAGCCCACAAATCCTGGCCGGCTTCGAGATCGATGAGCATCGAGCCGAGGTTGTGCAGTTTGTCAGCCAGCACGATCGCGCGAGCCTCCCACGGTTCGGCGGCGATGTGCTGAAGGTGCTCGTCCTTGCGTTCTTGCCACGAGCGTTTGCGGCCGTCGTGGTCGTGCTTGCGCTCGGTCATCGCGGCCACGAGTTGCACGACCTTCGGCGGGAAGTCGGCCGCCAGCATCGCCAGCGTGTGCTCGGTGTCCTCGACGACGTCGTGCAGCAACGCGGCGGCGAGGATTTCGTCGTCGTCGATCCCGGCTCGCAACAGGATCATCGCAGCCTGAGCCGGATGTGTGATGTACGGCAGATCGCTCCCCTTGCGGTGATGATGCCGATGAGCCTGCGCCGCGATCCGTATCGCGCGTTCGACCAGCGGGCTGAAGAGGGATTGATGATTGGTCATTGGCTGTTGGCTATTGATGATTTGCCGGCCAATGATAAATCGCCAATAGCCAATCACCAATCATCAATTGCCGGTTCCTTTTTACTCGGCCACCTCGTCGCGGCGGAATTCGTTGAAGCGGACGTACTCCCAGTGCCGCATCAGCGGCGCGGAGGTGATGAGCTTGGAATACGCTCCGACCGCCTCGACGCGACCTTTGTGCAAGAAGAGGACTTGGTCAGCCTTGCGAACCGTCGAGAGACGATTGGGCAGGAAGATCAGCGTGCGATCCTTCACCAACCGAGCATAGGTGTCATCGAGCAACGACTTCGTGTCATCGTCGAGCCGCTCGGCGGGTTCTTCGATGATCAGCAGCGCTGGGTCGCGGACCAACGCGCGGGCGAGGCCCAACAAAAATGTCTGTCCGGGGTCGAGCGATTCGCCGTTCTCGCCGAGCACCGTTTCGTAGCCTTGCGACAGCTTGTTGATGAATTGGTGCGCGTGGACTTGCTTGGCGGCTTCGGTGACATGTTGAAGCGTGAAGCGTGGGTCGCCGCAACTGATGTTTTCGGAGACCGTGCCGGTGAAGAATGGGTCCATGCCTCCGACGAAGATCGACTCGGCCCGCAGAGATTCGAGCGTCACGAACGCCAAGTCCTCGCCATCGATCAGCACACGGCCTGATTGCGGCTCGATGAACCGCGGCAGCAGGTAGGTCAGCGCGCGGGCCTCCAATGGATCGAGCGACAACACGGCCACCATCGACTTGGCAGGGATCTTCAGATCGACGCGATCCAGGACGAGCCGTTTGTCCGGCAGGCGATAGGTGACCGACTCGAACTGAATCTGCTTCGACAGCGGTTGCAAGAACTTCGCTCCGACCGCTTGGCCAACCTCAGCAACTCGCGACTGATACCGCAGGATGTTGTCCGCCCACTGCCCTGCGGACTGCTCAATTTGGGGCAAGTCCCAAAGGTCATTGATCGGTCGGTACGCCAAGCGAATGGCGACGACGAACATCATCATCGCCGACACCGGCAAGTGCGCCGGGGCAGACGGATCAATCAGGGTCTTGGTGGCGATCAAGAACAAGACTAGCGTTACGGTGACAAGTACGACCAACCAGCACATCCATCGCGACAACCGTTCGTCTTCCTTGAGGGTCGCGACCTTTTTTAGAAAGCGCTGCAAGTGCATTCCGAAGCGTTCGTGCTCAAAGTTTTCCATTCCAAAGCCGCGCACCAACCGAGTCTTTCGCAGGCCCTCTGCCAGCAAGCGCAGATCGTCGCCGACACGGTCCTCCAATTTGCGGCGCGATTGCTCGAAGCGGAGACGTTCTCTCCGAACCAAATACAAGCAGGCCAGCAACGGCACGACGCACTGCAACGCCAGCAGCCAGTGCATCATCAGCAACAGAATCGCGAGTCCCGCCAATAACGGCGGAAACCTCACAACTCGCTCGTACCAAGTTTGAATCCCTTCGCGGACTCGTTCGACGTCCCCCGTGAACATCAAGAACGCGACCTCTCCCGCGTCGTCTTCCAGGTCGCTCGGACCCAACCGAAGCGTTTGCCGATGCAACGACTGCCGCAGTCGAGTCGCAACTTCTTGCGATGTCCGAAACGCAAGCGTTCTGATCTGCAGCGCCGTCAGGCTCGATATCAGCGCCAGGGCAATGTTGGCCGCCAACAAGGTCAACAATGCCGAGTTCGTCGTTTGCAACGCTGGGATCCAACGCACGAGACCTCGGACAAGCATCCCCCAGGACTTGTGTCGAGCCTCCCAGGCGGTGACTCGCAGACCCTGATTCAAGCGGCGTTGACCAAGGGGCGGACTGTCCGCGTCCACGGCGTTCTCATTCGCGGCCTGAGCGAAGGCAGGATGTGTTTCCGTGATATTCGCGTAAGCGGCGACCTCGACTTCGTTCGGCAGCAGAACCTCGCCCCGATTGATGAGAAGATCGACCAGCAAGGCCGCGCCGAACAGCAAACCACACAGCGACAACGCCGACATCAGCGAGAGCAGCCACGCCCAGCGGGCTGAACCGCGTGACAACTCTTTGGACGAAAACACGCGCCGGAACGGAGTCTCCATCTTGGATCTCCTAAAAATGAGCGGCCCGTGGAAATCGCACGGCTCCATCCGTGCCTGTCAGTGTAGGACTCACCGACGTTTCTAAGCCAAGTCCCGATCCTCGAACAAGATGAAGGAGAGCAAAAGCATGGATCCAATGTAAGCCGCGCCGTACAGAGCGGAATACGCCAAATACGACGCTGGAACCATCGTCCCGGTCGCGACCGCCGCTTCCATATTGAAGACTTCGAGGGATGGCAGCAGCGTCGCGATCAACCGAGCCATGAAGGAGACGAACTCCAGTTTCAACACTCCCGATTTCACCAGCACCGGCGTCAGGTGGCCTATCACGAAAATCGCCAAGCAAGTGACGACGTTGACGACCATCGGAGTGCGAGTCGAGATCGCAACACTCACGGCTGTCATCACGGCGATTTCCAGAACCATCAACAGGATGCCTGGAAGAATCTGCACCGCCTCCTTGAGACGGTCAGCATTCAAGCTGCGATCCTCGAACCAGCTTGGAATTTCTTTGGAACTCTCACGAGCGTCGTAACCCACTTTGTAGAGCAGCAAAACGCAGAACAGGACCACCAAAGGCAACAACAGACACAACGTCGAATTCAAGATGCCGACATATTTCCCCACAATGAACTGCCGCCGATTGATCGGCTTCGAGAGCAGCGTCATCGTCGTTTTCCCTTCAATTTCGCTCGCAATACTGGTGCTCGCCGTCCAGACCGCCAGCAACAGCGCGGAAAACAGTAACGTCATCAACCCGCAGTCTTTCAACATCTTGATGTCGCTGCCCAGCGAGAAGAACGGCAGAAACGTGTTGACGAGCAGCAGCAATGCACCAAGGCTCAGCAGCAGCAAAAAGACCGGCTGGCGAACCGCCTCTTTTGTGGTGGCACGAGCGATGACCCCCGTCCGAGTCATGTACAAAAAGCCGAACAATCCTGCCAAAAGCAGCCCCACGACCAAACCAGTCGCACCCCAGGCGTAGGGAGCTTTGCCGGAAAGCTCTCGCGAAGCCTCGGCTGACAACAGGGCTGAAGAAAGCCAAACAAGCGACGACATCATGCCTCACTGACTGTCCAAAATGAGCAAAACCATCCGAAATGACAACGACACGGCGACCTTACGTCCAATCCAGTCCGCCGCGTTGGGCGAGAAATCTACAGAAGCCTGGCTCCGAAGAAAAGCGGTTCATTCCGCATCAGCCGCACCTATCGACGAATCTCGAACCTCATGAAAATTTCGTCGCGGATGGCTTCATACACCTCTTGCTGGCGAATGTTGCCGACCAATTCTGAGGCGATGTCTGCCAGAAACTGATCCAGGACAGTCGGGTCGGCTTCGGCAACCAGTTCGACGGAACCGTCCGGCAAGTTGCGAACGAAGCCAACCACCGGATGACGACGCGCGATCGACGCGGTCGTGTACCGAAAGCCGACCCCTTGCACTCGGCCTTGAAACAGGACGCGGCGACGAATCGGCGTTGACGATCTCTCGGCCATGAGCGTTACTCCTCCCAACATTGCTGTGCGAGCCGCTGCAGCCGCTCAAATGTCGAACAGGCAATCTCTCGGCGATCCGCCGAGCCAGCCGCCGCAAGGTACTCGAATTGCGATTGCCACTCGTTGGCGGACTCCGGTTCCGGCAAAAAGCCACCGCCGAGCGACTCGTGGAGGACGCAGATGATCTCGATGTTCGGCAGCACGGTTTCCAGCGTCTCCGCCAGTTCGACGTCACTCCCCTTGCCCGCCAGCTTCAGCGACACCGCATTGGCGAGAGCCTCGTCGATCTGCTCCGCCAATGCGCGAGTCACTTCAAACAAATGATCGCGAGCGGCGTCGTTGTCGAAAATCCCTGGTCCCCAACTCCCCACGATATTGCCTCCTCGTAGACCGGTCACTCCGTGACCGGAAAGTTCGAGTCACCGAGTGACTCGACGACGTTTGGACGTTGTGGCAGATCACCATGTCGGCGCGAAGGGCCGCAGGCTGGGATCGTGACCGAGCCTCGCTACGATGTCCGGCCATTCCGAATCGTCAAAAGGAGACCATCCAATGCTTGCCGAAAAATCTGGCCAATCCTGGAGGCCACTGTTGCTGTCCACTGCGGTGACGCTGGCCCTGCTCAGCCTGATCGCTCTGAGCGACCGATCCTCCGCACCTGCGAATGCTCAGACTTTGCAGGCGACCGGGCCATTGAAATGGTATCGAGGCAACTTGCACACGCACTCGCTGTGGAGCGACGGCGACGACTACCTCGAATCCATCGCATTGTGGTATCGCGATCACAACTACGACTTCCTGGGCTTCACCGACCATAACGTACTCGCCGACAAAGAACGCTGGATCGACGTCGAAAAATCGAAGGGCAAGCAACAGGCGTTCGAAAAGCTCAAGCAACAATTCCCGAACGGCTGGGTCGAGGAACGCAAGACCGAGGACAAACTCGAAACTCGGCTGAAGACGTTCCGCGAAGTCGCCGACCGCTTCAACGAGCCGGGCAAATATCTGCTCATCCAGGGTGAGGAGGTCAGCGATGCGTTCCAAAAATTCCCGGTCCACATGAACGCGAACAATGTGAAAGAGCTGGTCGTCCCACGACACGGCGGCAGCGTGGCCGAGACCATTCAAAACAACACCGACGCCCTGATCGCTCAGCGGGAACGGACCGGCCAGCCGATGATGATTCACCTGAATCATCCGAACTTCGGCTACGGAGTCACCGCCGAAGACTTGATGCGGATTCGGGGCGAGAACTTCTTCGAGGTCTACAACGGGCATCCCGGCGTCAACAACTCTGGCAGCAAGGAGCACGCTTCGACCGAGCGAATCTGGGATATCATCAACTCATTCCGCCTCGGCGAACTGCAATTGCCGCCGCTGTTCGGCCTGGGCACCGATGACGGCCACGCCTACCACAACATCCCCAGCCGAGCCTCCGAACCGGGCCGCGGTTGGGTGATGGTCCTGACCGACAGCCTGACTCCCGAAAAGCTGATCGCCGCGATGGAAGCCGGGCGGTTTTATTCCTCCAGTGGAGTGACGCTGAATTGCGTGACATCCTCGACCGAGGGACTCGAAGTCTCGATCAAGGCGGATGCTGACGTGACCTATTCGATCGAGTTCATCGGCACTCGCCGAGGCTTTGATTCCAAAAGCGAGCCAGTGCTCGACAAGGAGGGTCAGGAAGTTCGAGCGACTCGCCGCTACAGCGACGACATCGGCAAAGTCTTCTGCCGCATCGACGGCCACGCCGCCAAGTACTGTTTCCAAGGGGACGAGCTTTACGTCCGAGCCCGCATCATGTCGTCACGCAAGCATCCGAATCCCTCCGAAGTCGGCGAATTAGAACGAGCTTGGACCCAACCGATAATTGGACCAGCGGCGAGATGACTTTGGACTGCGGTGACCTGAGTCACCGCTTTTCAACCCGCGCGTTCTGTATCGTGCGTGGAACAACTCGCGTTTTGAAAAGCGACGACTTTGGTCGTCGCACTCCAAAGAGCATATGATCCAATACGACCCACATCACTGGCGCAGCCACCTGTTCGACATCAAAGGCTCGATGCTGCGCGAAATATTCTCTCGCGTCGCCGTATGCGTGGTTTGGTCGATCCTTATTGTGAGTTGGGATTACGCTGGAAGGCCCGCCATCAACGGAGCCGAAGTCGGCTGGACTTCGTACCCATTTGTCAGCTCAGAAGAATCTGCAGCCAAGCTTAGGGAAACGTATTTTCCTCCGACAAACAACCAGTTCGTGCAACTCGCTCGGAGGTATCCCGTCTCCATCCCGCTGACCGGCCACACGCTAATCGGTGCCGTACTTGGCCTGCTGCTCGTGTTTCGGACAAACGCCAGCTACGACCGGTTTTGGGAAGGTCGCAAGCTGTGGGGTGGTATCGTCAACGACAGCCGTAATCTGGGGCGGCTGGCGACGACGCTGCTTCGAGAAGATGCAGGCCTGCTGCGGCGACTGCTTCGCTGGACAATGGTCTTTCCCTGGTCGGTGCGTTATCGGTTGCTGAGTTGGAAGGACATCGGCTGCGACACCGACGATCTGCCGAAGTCCGAAGTCCAGCTCACCGGACAAGCGGAGCACGTCCCGCTTGCGGTGGCACGCCGCATCACTGAGCAAGTCGAGATCGCTCGGCAGCGCGGGTTGATCAGCGACATTCAGCAGTCGCTGTTCGACACGATCATCAGCCGCTTCATTGATGCGTTGGGAGCTTGCGAGCGAATCCACAACACTCCCCTCCCCTTCGCGTACATGGTCCACCTGCGACGAGCGCTGATCATTTTCCTGGCGACGATGCCGCTGGCGATCGTCAAAGACTTCGGCTGGGCCACGATCCCAGCCACGTTGCTGATTTCGTACGTCATGCTCGGCGTCGAGGAAATCGGCGTTGAAATTGAAGATCCCTTCGGAACCGACGAGAACGACCTGCCACTCAAGTCAATCTGCGAGAACATCGAGGGTAATCTGCGCGGGCTACTCCCCTCGTAACCCGAAGCGTCAGCGAGGAAGGGCGTTTCACTCGGCATGATGGTTCGCGGAGCGTGCCGGAGCACTCGCCCTCGCTGGCGCTTCGAGGTTGTGAGTTTTTCACCGTAAGCGCTTGGTGTTCGATTTCCCTGGCGGATTTTTTGCTCAGGGGCTTGGTGATTTGGTTGGTGTTGTATTTTCTTGCGACGTGGAGGTCGCGTTGGGT
>SYJG01000072.1 GCA_005798445.1 Planctomyces sp. | reverse complement strand
AGGACCGCCAGCATTGCCGGCGGCGAATTGGCCACTCGTCGTTCGGCCGATTGAGCCGTTTGGTGACGGTGATTCCATCTTGGACTCCGCGATTTTTGGGATTGAAAGAAAAACCAGAATGCGAGGTAGGGCGTATGTGGTATCCGGCGAAATCCGTCCCGGAAGTACCTTTGATGCCGGGGGGCATCAGCCAGCGGCTCCACGTTTGCGCGTGCGGGCCTGCAACGTGCCGGCCTTGCCGATGCTCAACCAATCTTTGGCTTGGCCGTTGGATCCGATGCGGCAACGCCAACCACAGCGGTTGCACTGATGCCGGTCGGCGGCTTCGCGGCGAAGGTCGCTTGAGCCGCAACCTGGGCAGACGGGTTGTTCGCGGAAGAGTTCTTGCTGCTGAGGCATGGTCAAAGATCCTCAGAGTGATCGGCGAGAAGCGGGACACAGTTCATCCCGAACCGCTTCTGCAAAACGTCGCGAAGTGCATTACCCACGGAGCACGGTTCTGGCTGGCGTTCGTGGTCTTCATCTTGCCGGCGTTGGGTGTCGCGTCCCGGATTCCGCAGTCGGCGGAGACGTTGGCGGGCGCGTTCGTCTTGGTGGTCAGTGATGAGATGCCACTGCCTGCCGTTGACGACGTGGACGAACAACGCAGGCGGACTTTCGCCATGCTCAAGAGCACGTTCGGCCGCAGCGAACACATTCAACAGGTTCGCTTCGCAATCCTTGATGGCGGGATGCCTCTTCTCAGTTTCTGAACGAAACCATGCCAGCAGTCGCGCATCGTTCCGAAGGTCTTCGGAAGTGAGTTTCGGCTGCTTGGATTTCGCCTGCTGTTCCTTGTTCCCTGCCTTCTTCCTGAATTCAAAACCCATCGTCGGCGATGCCGCTTCGGCGTCGCTGATGTTGGTGATCTTGTTCTCTTGAAGATCAAACATTGAAGATCAAACCCCTTGAAGATAAGAGCGATGACCAGTTTCCGACCCCCCACGATGACCAGAATCCGACCCCGCCTTGTCCAGTTTCCGACCCCCCACGATGACCAGAATCCGACCCCCTATTGACCAGTTTCCGACCCTTCGCGAATGCGAGAGTGCAATGCCCTTCCGTCGTGGGAGTCACCACCACTCGAAACGCAGCGTTCGGACAAAGTAGGTCGCAGCCGTCGTCTCCGCGAATCCAGTCGATGATGCCCAGCTTGGCCAGCCGCCGTTTGGCATCGACGATGCTTTCGCGATGCAATCCAGTTTCTTTTTCGAGGTAGTGGAGCGAATAGCGGAATCGCCCTTCGCCGCCCATGTTGGCCTGTGTGCCCCAAAAGTCTTCGTCATCGGGAGCGTATCCCTCTTGCCGTTCAATCGCTGCCTTGAATGCCGCGAGCCGAGCCATGATGACCGACAGCACCATTTTCGCGGACCACGGCAGCCGGCCGATTCGAGAGATGTAACAGCAGGCCCACCACGGCAGAATGCCGTAGTCGCTCATGGCGGCCTTCGTTTTCGCTGTCAACGTGATCGTGCATGTCCTGCGCGCCCGACCCGCACGAGTGCGACCGCGTCCCTCATTCAGAATCCAACCGCGTTCGTGAAGAGTGACGAGATGTTTTCGCGCGGTAGGTACAGGGAGACGCGACTTTTCTGCGATCGCGCGGGCAGCAACGAAGGTCTCTTTGCTCGCGACTCTCAAGATCCCTCCAAGAGTTTGCACGGCGGGTCCAACGTCGCGCATGATCGAGAGTGGGAGCTTGAGCCATTCGTGGCTAAGTGAATCGAGAAGGCTGATCTCCTCGCGTGCATTTCCGTCGCTATCATCCATCCGTGCGGCGCTCCGTCCTCGATACGGCGTCGTGCTGATGACCACCGCGCGAACGGTGGTCATCGCGATTCGGGGCTAGAGTCCGGCCTCTTCCAGCACTCGGTTCGCGGACTCAGCTTGCGTCCGGCGTTGCTTCGCCGTGATCGCTGGGGCCGGTGAATCGCTCGCGTTCTGTGCGACGATGAAGCGGGAGATGGCCTCGGTACTGGTGAAGCGCGTGCCACCCACGAGCAGCGTTTCGAGCTTCGCGCCACGAACGCCACACTGTCGCCAGCGATGCAAAGCGCAGACGCTTGGGTTGCCGGGGATGCGGCGGCCAGCCTGTTGGAACGGGATCAATTCTTCGGTCGCTGGGTCGATCATTCTGCGTGTCTCCGACTTTGTTGAACGCGGCTTGCGATCAATCACGGCGACACGAAATACCAACGAAAAAAGGTTCCTCCAATTTCAGGATCAGCCCTTTCGTGATGTTCTTTGAACGTCACGCTGCTCAACGCTCGTCAACGCTTCTCAAAACGCTTCTCAAGTCGGATCGGCTAGGCGGAGCGCGTTTGCTTCGGCGTATCGTGGTTGCGTCTTGAACCAGACTGAGCACTGATTTCGTACGTCTTCACGCCCCCAATATGTCCCATTCGTGAGAGCCGTTTTCAAAAGTCGATGATCCAATTTCTTCAAAATCCACTTCACAAGTTGTTCCTTCGTTCCCGTCAACGGTCCAGCAGGATATTCACTCGGCGGAGTTGCGCCGGCTTTGTGCCAAGGTCGCGCTGATTGAACTTCGGTCGGCTCAACAAGCCAGCGGATCAGCCCATCGAGTTGCCGTTCGATCTCACGCACGTCGTTCGGCGTTGCGAGCCATTCGGGACGATCGGCGATGTTGTGGGCACTCAGCCATCTGTGAGCATTTTGGAAATCCGTCTGCGCGGATAACACACAACCAGGAAGCTGTCGAATTGATGGGCCAAGTGTCAGTCAAAGGTAGTCACCCGCGTGTCAGTCAACGGTAGTCAGTGGTAGAAGGAGATTCTTTCAAGGGCAATGGAGATGGTTCAAAAAGTCGGTGGAGAATGTTCGTCGCGGAATGGTGTCGCAGGT